>NZ_RZQA01000045.1:0-14791 GCF_004022915.1 Mesorhizobium sp. M7A.F.Ca.US.006.04.2.1 | reverse complement strand
GCCCATACTTTTTCACCGCCGCCTCGGAGGCAACGATCAGCGCCGCCGCGCCGTCATTGACGCCGGAGGCGTTGCCGGCCGTCACCGTGCCGCCCTGCCGGAACGGCGTCGGCAGCTTGGCCAGCGCCTCGACCGTTGAGCCCGCGCGGGGGTGTTCATCCTTGCTGACAATGAGCGCATCGCCCTTGCGCTGCAGGATGGTCACTGGGGTGATCTCCTTCGCCAATCTTCCATTGGCTTGTGCGGCGACGGCCTTGTTCTGGCTGCGCACTGCGAAAGCGTCCTGGTCGGCCCGCGACACCGAAAAATCCTCGGCGACGTTCTCGCCGGTTTCCGGCATGGAATCGACGCCATACTGCTTCTTCATCAGCGGGTTGACGAAGCGCCAGCCGATGGTGGTGTCGTAAATCTCGGCATTGCGCGAGAACGCCGTGTCGGCCTTGGGCATGACGAAGGGTGCCCGGCTCATCGATTCGACGCCGCCCGCGATCATCAGCTCCGCCTCGCCGGCCTTGATGGCTCGGGCGGCAATGGTCAGCGCATCCATGCCGGAGCCGCACAGGCGATTGACGGTCGAGCCCGGGACCTCCTTTGGCAGCCCTGCCAGCAGCAGCGCCATGCGCGCTACGTTGCGATTGTCCTCGCCGGCCTGGTTGGCGCAGCCATAGACGACATCGTCGATCGCCTGCCAGTCGATGCCGGCATTGCGCTCAACCAGTGCCCTCAGCGGGATGGCGCCTAGATCGTCCGATCGTACCGAAGACAGCGAACCGCCGAAGCGGCCGATCGGCGTGCGGATGTAGTCGCAGATATAGGCCTCGGCCATGTCATGCAGCCTTTGCTTTTCCGGTTCCCTCATGCGCCGCCTTGGTGCGGGCCTGCAGGTCGCGCAATGTCTTCAATTCGAGTTCGCTTGGCGCCGGTGTTTCGTCAAGCGCCTCCGCGAACTTTACCACCCAGCCACAGCTCTCCTGCACCTGCTGGCGGGTGACGCCCGGATGCAACGACACGACGGTGAATTCCTTGGTCACCGGATCCGGCTTCCAGATGGCGAGATCGGTGATCAGCAAGGTCGGACCTGATGTGTCGATGCCAAGCCGCTTGCGATGATCGCCACCCTCGCCATGGCCGAAGGAGGTGAAGAAGTCGATCTTCTCGACCATGCCGCGCTTGGTCTGCGCCATTGTGATGTAGATCTGCTTCGACGAGGTCGCGATCTCCGGCGCGCCGCCGCCGCCGGGCAGTCTGGTCTTGGGATGGAAATAGTTGCCGATGACGGTGGTGTTGATGTTGCCGAACTTGTCGAGCTGGGCCGCCCCCAAAAAACCGATCGAGATGCGGCCACCCTGCAGCCAGTAGCGGAACATCTCCGGCACCGCGACGGTGGTGACGGCGGTCTCGCACAATTCGCCATCGCCGATCGACAGCGGCAGCACATCGGGCGCGGTGCCGATCGTGCCGCTCTCGTAGATCAGCGTGATGTCAGGCGCATGCGTCAGCCGCGCCACATTGCAGGCCGCGGACGGTGCGCCGATGCCGACGAAGCAGACATCGTCATTCCTGAGCGCCCTGCTGGCGGCGATCGTCATCATCTCGTTGGGGGTGAAACCCAATGGATTGTCGCTCATGCCGCTTTCCTCAAATGCTC
This sequence comes from Mesorhizobium sp. M7A.F.Ca.US.006.04.2.1, assembly GCF_004022915.1. NCBI lineage: Bacteria > Pseudomonadati > Pseudomonadota > Alphaproteobacteria > Hyphomicrobiales > Phyllobacteriaceae > Mesorhizobium > Mesorhizobium sp. M7A.F.Ca.US.006.04.2.1. Next base: position 13,143 of record NZ_RZQA01000045.1, on the reverse strand, counting down.
GACCCGGGCCGCGAAATCGCCGGCGCTCTTCTCCAAGACATTGGCCTGCATCCACGCCTGGAATTTGTCACGGTCGGCGGCGATCTCGTCCCATTCGAGATAGGCGGCATTGTCACGCGCATAATAGCCATGTGCGTAGGACGGGTGCGAGCCGCCTGGCACGACGGATATCGCCGCGATCGTCCAGCGCGGCAGCACGGTCAGATTGGGGTGCAGATCGTCGAAATTGTCGACCACTTCCTCCACCGTCACCACCGCTCGCTTGGCCGCCAGCACCGCTTCCTTCTGGATGCCGATGATGCCTTCGACCAGCACATTGCCTTGTCTGTCGGCCTTCTGCGCATGGATGAAGGTGACGTCAGGCCTGATCGAAGGAACAGCCGCCAGCACCTCGCCGGTGAACGGACAGGTGACAGACTTGATGTTCGGATTGACCGCCGCGAGGCCAGCACCGCGATAGCCGCGAAACACCGCGCAGGGCAGACCGGCCGCGCCCGCCTCATAGGCATTGGCCATGCCGGCATGGCTGTGCTCCTCGATCTCGATCGATCTGGGGAAACCGTTCTCGATGGCGTCGCGGGCGCGCCGCAGCAGGCCGACGCCGGGATTGCCGACATAGGAGAAGACGATTTTCTTCGCCATGCCCATACCGATCATCTGGTCGTAGATCAGGTCCGGCGTCATGCGGACCAGGGTCAGGTCGCGAAAACCCTGACGGATCGCCTCATGCGCCGCCGCCGTCGGGATCAGATGGGTGAAACCCTCGAAGGCGACCGTGTCATCATCGTTCAAATTCTCCGCAACAGCCTGTTTGAGCGGCAGGAACTTGACCATCGCATCGGCTCCGGGTTCAAAAAGTTCGTATTGCGAACATATGTTTTATATGCGATACTTTCTACGCTGGGGGAGGGCGAGGAGTCAATCCTGGCGTCGATGCCGTTCCCGCGGAGTTGAGATGGACGAAGAAGCCGCTTCCCGTGATCATGTCGGCTCGCTCGAGCGCGGCCTTGCCGTCATGGAGATCCTGGCTCGGCATCCCTCGGGCATGACGCTGACCGAAATGGCCGAGGAAGCGGGCCTGACCCGCGCCGGCGCCCGCCGCTTTCTGCTGACGCTCACCGCCACCGGCTATGCAACGCAAGCCGGCCGCGTGTTCTCGCTGTCGCCACGCTTGCTGACGATCGCCCGCACCTGGCTCGGCGGCGCCTCGCTCTGGGCCTTCGCCGCACCCATCATGCGCGCGGTCGCCGCACAGCTGAACGAGGCCTGTTCGGCGGCGATCCTGTCGGGTGCCGATGTCGTCTATGTCGCCCGTATTCCCGGCCGCCGCATCCTCAGCGTGTCGCTCGATGTCGGCACCAGGCTGCCGGCCTATTGCACCTCGATGGGACGCATCCTGCTTGCCGGTCTGACGCCTCAGGAATTGGACGCATTCCTCGGCCAGGCGACGATCGAGAGACGGACGCCGAAGACGATCACCGACAGGTGTTTGTTAGCCAACGCCATCGGCAAGGCGAAAGCGGACGGCTTTGCCATCGTCGACGAGGAACTGGAACTCGGCCTGCGCTCGATCGCCGTGCCGATCCGCGACCGCGCAGAACGCACGGTCGCGGCCATCAACGTCTCGACGCAATCGGCGCGGTTCTCCGTCGCGGAGATGGAGCGGGAGATTCTGCCGGCGCTGCTGGAGGCCAGGCAGCGGATTGAAGATTTTTTTGTGGTTTAAGAGGCCTTCTCCAACAACCTTCACCGTCGGCGGGACAGCGCCCCCCTCTGCCCTGCCGGGCATCTCCCCCTCTTGGGGGGAGATCGGACGTCACGCCGGCTTTCGCCAATCTCCAACGACGCAGGAATGGGCGAAGCCACCAATCTGCCAATCTCCCCCCTTGAGGGGGAGATGTCCGGCAGGACTGAGGGGGGCGCGAAGGAACGCTGACATCGATTAGAATCCACTCACGGCGCAATGATCGGCGAAGCCGCCAAATCCGGCTGGCGCGCCTCCGCCCCGGCAAACGCACTGCCCTCCTCGAACCAGCTTTTCGGCGCCGGTGCGCCCCACAGCGTCTGGCGCTGCGGGTCCTTGAGGTCCCACTTGATCGGCTCGAGGTCGGGATCGACCGTCTGGTAGTCCGAGCAGTAGATCTCGATGCGGTGGTTGTCCGGGTCGCGGACATAAAGGAAGAAGGCGTTGGAAATGCCGTGCCGGCCGGGGCCGCGTTCGATGTTCGGCAAATAGCCCGTGGTCGCCATCAGGTCGAGCAGGTCGATGATGTTGAGCGGCGTCGGCACCCAGAAGGCGACATGATGCAGGCGCGGGCCGATGCCGTTGGTGAACGCGATGTCGTGGACGCCGCCCTTGCGGTGCGTCCAAGCTGCCCAAAGCTTCCCGGTTGCGGCATCCTCGGTGTATTCGGTGACGCGAAAACCGAGCTCGTTGTAGAAGGCGACGGACTCGTCGACATTGGGCGAGAAGCAGTTGAAGTGGTCGATGCGCAGCGGCTTGACGCCCTTGTAGAGCGCATATTTCTGATGGATCGGCGGCAGCCTTTCCATCTGGGCATAGAACTCCAGCGGAATCCCGTGCGGGTCGCGCGTCCGAAAAGTGCGCGACTGGTAGGGCCGCTCGACCCATTCCACCGGCAGGCCCTTGCCCTTGAAGAAATACTCGGCCTTGTCGAGGTCCTCGTCCGAAAAGACCTTGAAGCCGAGGTCGCGCGCTTCCGGCGTCGTCGCCTTGCGCAGCACGATGCAGTGATGGCCACGTTCCTCCATGGCGCGCAGGTAGATGGCGCCTGATGTCTCGTCGGTAACCTGCAGGCCGAGCGTGTCGACATAGAAGGCGCGGGATTTGGCGAGGTCGGTGACAGCCAACTCGACATGGCTGAGGCGCACGATGTTGAAGGCGGGGTAGAGATTGGGTTTGGGCAAGGGCATCCGATTTCCTCCGGTCAGCCGCCGAGTTTCTGGATCGCGTGCGCCGTCGTCGCGAAGGCGACGTTCTTCGTCTCCATGTAGAAGTCGAAGGAATGGTCGCCGCCGTCGCGGCCGATGCCGGAATTCTTGACGCCGCCGAAGGGGGTCGGCAAATGCCGCACGTTCTCGGAGTTAACCCAGATCATGCCGGCCTCCAGCGCATCGGTGAAACGGAAGGCGCGGGTGACGTCAGAGGTCCAGAGATAGCCGGTCAGGCCGTATTGCGTGTCGTTGGCCAGCGCCAGCGCTTCCGCCTCGTCGTTGAACGCAATGGCGCTCAGCACCGGCCCGAAAATCTCCTCCTGCGCGATGCGCATGCCGTTGGTCACGTTGGTGAACAGGGTCGGGCCGACATAACAGCCGCCTCCCGGTCCATCGACCTTGCCGCCGCCGACGGCCAGCGTCGCCCCCTCCGACCTGCCGATGTCGATATAGGACAGCACCTTCTTTTCATGCACCGGATGGATCAGCGGCCCGACCACCGTTTTCGGATCGAGCGGGTGGCCGACGACGATGCGCTTCGCCCTCTCCGCGACTTTGGCGGTGAAGCTTTCATAGATCGAGGCTTCGACCAGAAGCCGCGACGACGAGGTGCAGCGCTCGCCATTCAGCGAATAGATCATGAATACGGCGGCGTCGGCGGCGCGCTCGAGATCGGCGTCGGCAAAGACGATCACAGGGTTCTTGCCGCCAAGCTCGAAATGCACGCGCTTCAGCGTGCCGGCGCCTTGCTTCATGATCATCGAACCGGTGCGGCTTTCGCCGACAAAACCGATCGCCCTGATGTCGGGATGCTCGGTCAGCGCCTTGCCGGCGTCTTCACCAAGGCCGTTGACCAGGTTCCATACGCCTTTCGGCAGGCCGGCCTCCTCGGCGATCTCGACCAGCAGGCGGGCGGTCAGCGGCGAGAATTCAGCCGGCTTATGAACCACGGTGCATCCGGCCGCCAGCGCTGGCGCAATCTTCCACGTCGACAGCATGAACGGTGTGTTCCACGGCGTGATGATGCCGACCGGGCCGATCGGAACGCGCGTCGTCATATTGACCTGGCCTGTCGTACGCAGTGTCTCGCCGTCGCGCGCTTCGGGCGCGCGGTCGGCGAAGAAACGGAAATTCTCGGCACCGCGCAGCGCTGCCTTGGCCATGAACTTCAGCGCCTGGCCGGTATCCATGCATTCGACAAAAGCGATCTCCTCGGCGCGCGCTTCGATTGCGTCGGCGATTTTGTGCAGCAGCTTCTTGCGTGCCTCGCCAGGCATGGCCGCCCAGGCTGGGAACGCCGCCTTCGCCGCCTTGGCGGCGCGGTCGATGTCGGCGGCGCCGCCGCGCGCGACGCTTGCCAGCGGCTTGAGGTCGACCGGCGACAGCGTTTCGAACGTCGCGCCATCGAGGGCCGGCACCGCCTCGCCGCCGATCTGGTTCAAAACGCCATCGCGCTTGAAGCGGGCCAGATAGGCCTCGGCCTTTTTCAGATTGCCTTGCAGGTCGGACATGTCGGGTTCCGTCACTTGCCGCGCAGCCGCGGGTGGATTGCGTTTTTCTTCCAGCTGAGCACCGGGTCGATTTCCCGGATTTCGAGCGACAGGGCGAAATGCGGGGTCTCGAACAGGGCGGCAAGGTATTCGCTCACCGCCGCGAAGACAGCCTCGCCGGTCCGCTTCTTCTCGTCCGGGCTGCGGCCGGTGCCGATGCGAAACGACATGTCGAGAAAAGCGTTTTCCGGCAGGCTGTCGGCCATCGCGTAGGCCTCGGCGCGAAAGGCCCGCACCCGCACGGCGCCGGTCTCGAACAGCCCGGTATCCAGCACTGTGCGCAACACCAGCGCGCACAATTCGTCCATATCGACCTTGGCATCGAGATTGGCCGAATACTCGATGGAGAAGTGAGGCACGGCGCTTCGTTTCCCTGGGTTATTGCTTTGTTGTAGTTAACGCGTTAATTACATGCGGCATCCGCGAAGTCAAGTCTTGCATCGGCCTTGGCGCAACGATACGGGATGGCAGGAACGGGCCCCGGCTGGCGGATTCGGCCGAGGGAAGGCCTGTTTCGATCGCAAGCGTGGGAGGCTCTTTTTTGCTGCCTGAAAATACCCGTCGTTCCCTGCCGATGGCGCTGCTTCATGCCCGCGAAGCGGTGATGGCGCGGTTTCGGCCGATGCTTGCGGCGCATGACGTGACCGAACAGCAATGGCGCGTGCTGCGTGTGCTCAGCGAAGCCGGCCCGGTCGAGGCGACGGAACTTGCCGATCGCGCCTCGGTTTTGCCGCCCAGCCTGACGCGCATCATCAAGGCGCTCGAGGGACGCAAATTCATCACCCGCAACAAGGCCGAAGGCGACGGCCGCCGCGTCGTGCTGACCATTGCGCCTGCCGGCTCCGCCCTGATCGACGCCCTGTCGCCCGAGCGTCGCGTCATCTATGACGACATCGAACAGCGTTTTGGGCATGAGAAGCTGGAGCAGCTCCTTGACCTCTTGGAGAGCTTGATCGACGGCGAGAGCTGAGCGGTCGGTCCTGGCCGTTTCGTCCAGGCTCACCCGCCAAAGCTGCCCAACCGTGTCGGCTGCGTATAATTCCGGTCGACATAGAGCAGGGCCGAGCCGCCGCTGCCGTGCCGGACATCGATGACGCGGCCGATCATGACATTGTGCGTGCCGACGACATGCACAGTCTCGATCTCGCAATCGAAGTTGACGATCGCATCCGACAGCGCCGGCGTGCCGGAGGTCAGCGTCTGCCAACGCGCCGAGGCGTAGCGCGCCTCCATGTCCCTGGTCGCGCCGGCGAACTTTCCCGCCAGATGCATGTGGTCATGCGTCAGCACGTTGACGCAGAAGCGCCGGTTGGACAGGAACATGGCGGCCTGCGTCGAGCGCCCGTTCATGCACACGAGCAGCGTCGGCGGCTCGTCGGAGACGCTGCACATGGCGGTGGCGGTGAAGCCGCCGCGTCCTGCCGGCCCGTCTGTGGTGACGATGTTGACCGGCGCGCAGACCCTCGCCATGGCGTCGCGGAAATCGGCTTTCGAAATCTGCGTGGCCATGTGATTTCACTCGGCCGTTGAGACAAGCGGATTGAACCAGGTATCGCCGGTCCAGCCATTCTCGTCATAATCGGCCATGCAGGTGTCGACCAGCTCTTCCATCGCCTTCAGCCGCCCGCCGCGCTCGGCGCCTTTCAGCACCTGCAGCCGTACCTCTTCCGGCGCACCGGCATAGTTGAGCTCATAGAGCGCGTGGCGGCCGCCGAACTCGGTGCCGGTCGCATCCCACAACAGCTTCATGATCTTGATGCGTTCGATGTGGCCCATATCGTTGGAGCCGCGCACATATTGCGCCAGATATTTGTCGATCTCGGGGTTGTTGAAGTCGCGCACCGACGACGGTAGGTAGATCAGCCCCGAGGCGATCACCCGGCGCACGGTGTCGATGACGCGCGGATAGGCTTCCGACATGAAGGTGCGGTAGGCAAGCGCGGCTTCCAGATTGGGCAGCACCGCGCCATTCGCCCACGGGATCGGGTTGTAGGCCATGGCGTTGGAAAAGCTCCAGAACATGTGCCTGAGCGCAATGACCTCGCCCAGTGCCGCCTGGTTGCCGCGGAAAGCATCGCCGCCGGTGGCGCGCAGCGCCTTGGCCAGCAGGCCGGCGAGGAAGTCGAGCTTGACGGCGAAGCGCGTGCAGCCCTGGAAGCAGTAGCCGTGCATGAAGCCGGAGGCCGGATGAAAGGACAGGATTTTTTGCGCATCGCGCAGCACCAGAACGTCCTCCCAGGGGATGAAGACATTGTCGAGCACCAGGATCGCGTCGTTCTCGTCGAAGCGCGACGACAGCGGATAGTCGAAGGGTGCCGCCACCGTGTTGGCCGTCTGCTCGTAGGAGACGCGGCAGAACATCTTTATCCCCGGCGCATTCATCGGCACGATGAACATCACCGACAGCGACGGATCCTCGGTCACCGTCGCCGACCCTTGCGCCAGGAAATTGTAGTGCGTCAGCGCCGAGGACGTCGCCACCACCTTGGCGCCGGACACGTAGATGCCGGCGTCCGTCTCCCTGGTGATGTGGACGAAGACGTCCTTCACCTGTTCGGCCGGCTTGTGGCGGTCGATCGGCGGGTTGACGATGGCGTGGTTCATGAACAACGCGGCTTCCTGCGCGCGTTTGTGCCAGGACAGGGCATTGTCCTTGAACGGCCCGTACCAGTCGGCATTGGCGCCGAGCGTGTTCATCAGCGCCGCCTTGTAGTCGGGCGTGCGGCCCATCCAGCCATAGGACATGCGCGACCACTCCGCGATCGCCGCCTGCTGGGCAACAAGCTCGGCGGAAGACTTGGCAACGCGGAAATATTTGTGGGTGTAGCCGCCCGAGCCGGTGTCGGTCGGCGAGGTCAGCGCGTCCCGCCGCCTTGGATCATGCAGGGCGTCGTAGAGGCGCGCCAGCGACCGCGCCGAATTGCGCATCGCCGGATGCGTGGTGACGTCGGCAATGCGTTCGCCGTTGATATAGACCTCGCGGCCATCGCGCAGGCTCTCCAGATACTCGGCCCCGGTGAATGGGCGTGCCTTATCGGTGCGGAAGTCTTCTGATCGCATGATGGTCCTCCTCTTAAGCCGTAACCCTAGCGCCCTGGGCATCGATCGGTTATGGACGGAACGGCAAAACCGATTGGACTTTTTCCGGCGTCATGAGCCAGAGATCCATCCCCGACTTCTTCGTCTATGGCGAGCCGGTGCGGCCGCTCGATGTCGGTTTTCTGCATGTCGAGACGGTGCTTGCGCGCAGCAATATCCATCTTGGTGAGGTCGCCGCGCACAAGCACCCGCAGATGGGTCAGATCACCTTCTGGACCAGCGGCTCCGGTACCTACCGTATCGAAGACCGATCCTGGGACTTTTCGGCGCCTGCCGTGAGTTTCGTGCCGAGCACTATCGTGCACGGCTTCTCGATCGGCCCCGGCACCGACGCCATCGTCGTCTCGGTCGCCGACGGCGCGCTTGCGGCCATCGCGGCTCACAGCCTGCTGCCGCTGGACCGGCCGGTCTTTGCCGACGGCCTGCCGCAGCACGCAGCGTGGGCCAGATTGGCGGCGGTGCTGGAGATGATCGCCGCCGAATACGCCGAGGCGCAAGCCGGCAATGACAGGGTCCTGCAGGCGCTGATCGCCGTCGCGCTCTCCCACATCGCGCGCCTCAGTCCCGAGACAAAGGGTGCCACGGCGTCTTCGGATGCCTCACTGGCGTTGGGGCTGCGCCGGCTCGCCGATGCGCATTTCCGCGACAACTGGCCTGTTGATCGCTACGTCGAGGCGCTGGCCACGACGCCGCATCTTCTCGACAAGGCCAGCCGCGCGGTGCTGGGCAGCGGCGTCAAACGCGTCGTCAGTGAGCGACGGCTGCTGGAGGCCAAGCGGCTGCTGTTGTTCACCGTACGCTCGGTCGAGGACATCGCCTACGAGATCGGCTTCGACGACCCGGCGTATTTTTCACGATTCTTTCGCGCGCGGGTCGGCGAAGCGCCCGCGTCCTGGCGGCGGAAACAGTTGCAGGGTCATTGATGGGTGACCATGGATGCGGCCCTTGGCGCGCCGTTCCGGCGCGAGCCCGCTTCCGCCAGGGCGTTGGCTTCCCGACCGGCCATGATGCAGCCACAGCCACTTTTTCGTGAAGCTGAACGGGTTGATCCGCTCGCCTGTCTGCCTAGGTAGAAAGGAGCGGCGGGCGCCACGCAAAATCTGACAATCGGGCAAATCTGACAGTCGGCATGACATTTTCCTGCATTCGAAAGCTTGGCCTCGCTGCTCTCTGTGTCGGCATCCAGTCTTCCTGCGTCGTTCCCGACGATACGTCGCGTATCGCCAAGGTTGATCCAACGGCGGCGGCTGCCCGCAAGGAGATGGTCGGCCTCAGCGAAGCCGATGTTCGAATGTGCGCCGGGTTTCCGACCGCCACCGCCGACGCCGGCCAATCGGGCCAGATCTGGACCTACAAGCGCATCGTCCAGCGCGGCAATCTCAGCATTGTGGTTCCGACGTTGGCGGTCGGCGCGATCCCGGCGGTCGGCGGCTCCGTCAATGTCGCTCCCGGCGGCTATTGCGATACGCAAATTCGCATGGTCGATGGCCGTGTCGCCGAAGTTGCCTATGCCGGCGACAACAATTTGCCGAACAGGCGCGACGCGCTTTGTGTCAGCACGGTGGACGCCTGTGTGACCTATGCCCGCCAACACGGCCAGAGGCCGGCGGCCAAATAGCCGGCGGCAGCGAAACGGCGATGGCAGGTCATGCAAATGTCGTTGAGGGCTTGACTGACCCGCCGGACCGAATACGCTAGCGCAAAATACCGGCTCTGATCGCCGGGCGGCAAAAATGCCTCGTATGCCTCGCCCTTCCGGCGCAGGCTGCGGGGCATTGTCATTTTGGGGTCCTGTTTGAAACGGCGCATCGAGATCGGCATCCTGTATTCCCGCTCGGGGAGCTATCAGCTCGTATCCGATGCGTGCCGCATCGGCGCCATGCGCGCCATAGCCGACATCAACGCCGATCGCAGCTCAGCCATCGAACTGGTGCCGGTGGAGCGCGATCCGCAAAGCAATGCGGACCGCTACGCAACGCTTTGCGAAGATATCTTCAAGACCAGCAGCGCACGCCATGTCATCGGCTGCGTCACCTCCTGGAGCCGCAAGGAAACCATTCCGGTCTTGGAGAAAGCCGGCGGCATGCTCTGGTACGCCTGCCCCTATGAGGGCTTCGAAGCCAATGAGCATGTCGTCTACATGCACGCCTGCCCCAACCAGCATCTGGTGCCGCTGATGGCGCATGTCGTGCCGCGTTTCGGCGCCAACGGCTTCCTGCTCGGCTCGAACTACATCTGGGGCTGGGAGATGAATCGCGTCGCGCGCGACCTGATCGCGGATGCCGGCGGCAAGGTGCTGGGCGAACGCTACCTGCGCATCGGCGAGACCGACGTGTCGCGGCTGATCGCGGAGATCCGCGCCACGCGGCCGAACTTCATCCTCAACAATTTGATCGGCACCTCGTCCTACGCCTTCCTCGCGGCCTATCGCGACCTAGGTCACGAGGATGCCGCCTTCAGTCCCGAGACCTGTCCCGTCATCTCCTGCAACCTGACCGAAGGTGAGCTGCCGGCGATCGGTGAATCCGGCAAGGGACATCTGTCGGTCGGGCCGTATTTCGCGCCGCGCCCGGCTGCCTTTGCCTCATCCTTCGAGGCCTCCGCCTATGCCTCGGTGCAGGTGATGGCCGACGTGCTTTCCAGCAATCCCGACGCCGGTCCGGCGGAATTCTCCAAAGCCTTCGCCGAACGCCGCTTCTCCACCCGGCTCGGTCCGATCGCCATCGACGCCCACTCGCAGCATGCGACACTGCCGGTGATCATCGGGCGCATCGCGGACGGCTTCTTCGAGGTCGTCAGCCGCGAAGACGAAGTCGCGCCGGATCCGTATCTGTCGCGCTACGACCCGGCAAAAACATTCGGCCGCCCGCGCCTGAGGGTGGTGTCGTGACCAGAGCCCCACGCATCCCCAATCTCGGCGGCGCCAGGGCGTTTATCCTGCATCGCCCGCATCCGACGGTGCAGGCGATCACCAGGCAATTGTCGGCCATCGGGCTGATCACGCTGGATTGCTGGCCGGAACTGCCGCCCGAGGCGCTGGCCGCCGATTTCGTCTTCTTCGACGCCGATCTCGGCTTTGACGAGCAGTTTCCGTGGAAGCCGGGCGAGGCACCGATGCCGCTGGTGGCGCTGATCGGTTCCGAGGCGCCGGGCCGCATCGAATGGGCGCTGTCGCATAAGGCCGATGCGCAGCTGCTGAAGCCGGTCGGCAATGCCGGCGTCTACAGCGCGCTGCTGATCGCGCGCCAGAGTTTCGAGGCGCGAAAACACCTGGCCAGCGAGATCGCCTCGCTTCGCCAGCGCGTTGCCGAGCGCCAGACCATCGTGCGCGCGGTGACGGCACTGGCGAAAGGCGCCGATGACGGCCGCGCCTATGCGCAGCTGCGCTCGCTGGCGATGAGCTGGCAGATCAGCGTCGAGGATGCCGCGCGGCGGATCGTGGCCATGACAAGCGAAGAAGCAACAGGGGAAGAAGGCGGCGATGACCAGTCCCATCGTGCCTGATCTCACCGCGCCAGGGCGCATGCCGGTCAAGCCGCGCGCCGGCGTCTGGCGCCGGCTGGTCAGGCGCCGTCTGGCTCTGCTCGGGCTGGTCATCGTCGCCATCGTCGTTGCCGGCGCCGTGCTGGCGCCATGGCTGACTGGCTATGATCCCAACGAGCAGATGTTCGACGGCCTGACCATCGAGGGCTCGCCCTTGCCGCCGGATGCAAAATTCTGGCTGGGCACCGACTTGCTCGGCCGCGACCTCCTGACCCGCATCCTCTACGGCGCCCGCACCTCGCTGATCATCGGCATCGTCGCCAATGGCGTGGCGCTGTTCATTGGCACGCTGGTCGGTGTTGTCGCCGGCTATTTCCGTGGCTGGATCGGCAGCGCGCTGATGCGTTTCACCGATTTGATGATGGCGTTTCCGGCACTGCTGCTCGCCATTTGCCTGGCCGCGGTGTTCGAGCCCAGCCTGTGGATCGTCGCCATGGTCATCGCTTTGGTCAACTGGGTGCAGACCGCCCGCGTCATCTACACCGAGACCTCATCGCTGGCGGAGCGTGAGTTCATCGATGCCGAACGCACCATCGGCGCGAGCGCGCCGCGCATCCTGTTTCGCCACATCCTGCCGCATCTCTTACCGACCATCATCGTCTGGGGCACGCTCGGCATCTCGACCACCGTGCTGCTCGAGGCGACGCTCTCTTTCCTCGGCATCGGCGTCCAGCCGCCCACGGCGTCCTGGGGCAACATCATCTTCGAGAACCAGACCTATTTCCAGGCCGCACCCTGGCTGGTGTTCTTCCCCGGTGCCGCGATCCTGGCGCTGGCGCTGGCTTTCAACCTGATCGGCGATGCGCTGCGCGACATTCTCGATCCGACGCAGAGGGGCCGGGCATGATCGCCTATCTCGGCCGCCGCCTCATCCAGTCGCTGCTGATCCTGCTCGGCGTCTCGCTGATCACCTTCGCGCTGCTCTATCTCCTGCCGGCCGATCCGGTGCGCCAGATCGCCGGCCGCAGCGCCACGCCGCAGACGGTCGAGAACATCCGCCAGCAGCTCGGCCTCGACCAGCCGTTCGTCGTCCAGTACTGGCGCTATCTCACGAAGCTCGTCAGCGGCGATCTCGGCCGCTCCTACATCCAGCGCTCCGAAGTCACCGAGCTGATCGTTTCGCGGCTGCCGGCCAGCCTGTTGCTGATGGTCGGCGCCATCCTGTGCGAGCTGTTGCTCGGCCTGAGCATGGGCCTGATCGCCGCCGTCAAGCGCGGCACCGCCACTGACCAGACGCTGATGGTCGCCTCCTTCGTCGGCGTCTCGGCGCCGCAATTCGTCGTCGGTCTGCTGCTGCTCTACGTCTTTGCCGTGCGGCTCAGCTGGTTCCCGATCGGCGGCTACGGCACCTGGCGTCATCTGGTGCTGCCGTCACTGACCATGGGAATCCTCGGCGCCGGCTGGTACGCGCGCATGATGCGCTCGTCGATGATCGACGTGCTGCGCCAGGATTACGTGCGCACCGCCCGCGCCAAAGGCCTGGCGCGGCGAGCTATCCTGTTCCGCCATGCGCTGCCCAACGCCATCCTGCCGGTGATCGCCATGATCGGCATCGACATAGGCATCTTCATGGGCGGCATCGTCGTCGTCGAAAGCGTATTCGGCTGGCCCGGCATCGGCCAGCTCGCCTGGCAGGCCATCCAGCGCGTCGACATCCCGATCATCATGGGTGTGACGCTGGTGTCGGCCTTCGCCATCGTGCTGGGCAATCTGCTGGCCGACATCATCGCGCCCTTCATCGACCCCCGCATCAAGCTCAGATGAAATGAAAACCAGACAGAGAAAGGGAACATAAAAATGAAAAAGTTTCTCGCATCCACGGTAGCGGCATCGGCGCTGGCGCTGATGCTCGGCGTGACGAGCGTTCGCGCCGAGGACGCCGTCGATCCGAACGCCAAGCAGGGCGGCGCCATCACCATCACCTACAAGGACGACGTCGCCACGCTCGATCCGGCGATCGGCTATGACTGGCAGAACTGGTCGATGATCAAGAGCC
>NZ_RZQA01000459.1:0-5211 GCF_004022915.1 Mesorhizobium sp. M7A.F.Ca.US.006.04.2.1 | reverse complement strand
GCTTACGGACTGATCGCCGTGGTCGTTTCGGTTGTGGCCCCGGCCGCAGGCTGCCGCCTTGGCGGCCAAGAAAAATCGTCGGCGCGGCCGGGCGCAGCAGCGGGCGCCTTGCCCTCGACGACGAATTTTTCACCGGGCCCGTCCGGCTTGGCCGGCGCTGCGGCACCGAGAAGTTCCGAACCGCCGTCGAGTGCCGGTGATTGCGAGTCGGCGTCGGTAGCCGGGTCGGCGGCCTCAGTCTTTTCCTTCGAGGGTGGACTACGTTACTGGCCAGTACCGGCAACGCATCGAAGGAACTTTACAATCATAAAGGTACGTCACTGGTCTCGCGGCTCACCTATGACGATCTAGACGCGCATTCGAGTCCACAATCCGACTGGCATTTTCGTAAAGGCCTCCTCGGTGCGGGCGGCATCAGGGAGGATTTTCTCATGACGAGGACTTCTTACGGAAATGGGGGGCTACTCAAACACATTCAGTGATCAGCGCGGGGGCGGCGTCAGCTATTTCACCGCCGATCTTGGATATAATTTCTTGAACTCACCGCGCTACCGCATCGGTGCTTTTGTTGGCAACAATTTCTGGCACGAGAGCTACGATGCTTTCGGTTGCACGCAGCAGGCGACCAACTGGGGAACCTGTGTGCCAACCGTCCCACCTACGTCAACCTCTCAGCCAGGACAACGATTGGCATTCGCTGCGACTCGGCTTGGCCGGGCAGACGCAACTCACCGAGCGACTCAGCCTTTCTGGTGACGTGGCGTTCCTCTTCACGCGGCTCGACGGCAAAGAGCAGCACCACATGCGCCCAAGATCAAGCTAATTCCCGAAGACGGCGATGGGCATGGCGTCCAGCTCGAGGCGGTGTTGCGGCCGTGGCGAATAACGGCACCGCTCATTTCGAAGAGGCAATGGGCGGTCGTGGTTCCCCGCAGGCCGACGATTGGAAGGCAAAGCGCTACGGCGTTTTCGTGCAGGCTAGCATCAAGTTCAACTGAGAGAGCAAGAACCGAGGAGAGCGGCGATGCCACTCCAGCTCATTACGATCATTGGATCAACAGAAGGAAGTTTTCCGAAGAGTTTTGCAAGCGTGCGCAAAGTCGCCAGACAAAGTTCTCTCGGTCCATAGTGTACGTGCCGTCACGCCCGTTCTCGACATGGTTGAATGATACGTCCCGCGCGATCGATCAAAGTCGTTTTTCATTGGTTTTCCGGAAATCGCGGGGAGCACAGCGTGCTGTGACCCTCGCCTGCTGGTTTTCTGTCAACGCGCAGATGAGGGAGAATGAGCGTACAGCAAAAATCATCAGTGCTGTCGCTTTCGCCAAAGCCCGCCGCAGCTAAACGGGGTCCCACGCCCGGTAGCGCCCCCTGCCGGTCACCTCACGGATGCCGAGTTCGGCACCAGCCCGAGCGCAGCGCGCTGGCTAATTTTCAGCTCGGCCGCGACCAGACCTGCCGACACCAGCGGCCGCGCCAGCACCAGCTCGATCAGCGCCGGCAGGCTCGAGTTTTTGCGCCGGTTCCTGAGCCGGCGCTCCATCTGGCTTTTGGCCAGCGCCTGGATGATTGCAAGGCTGAAACAGTCGATGGAACGCCCCTCCAGCGAAGCCGAACCGGACGAGGCGCGCGCGCCAGGTCCTTCGGCTGCCATCGGCACGCTGGGTTTAAGTGCTTGGGGTGACACGGCGTGATCTCCGCCGTTGGCGGGAACAGGGCAGTGCAATAGTACTGCCCTGTTCCTTTTGATCAGAGGCCAGTGCGGATTTCTTCGGCAAGCGCCCTCAACGTCGTCTCGACGTCATCGCCGTTTACCATCTTCTGCATCGCCACGGCCCATGCGTTCATGGCTTCGCCGAAGCCGACACGCGGTGTGAAAGCCAGCGCGGCTTGGTCCTGTATCTTTTTGAAGCTGTCAACGAAGTTGTTGAACTCGGGCTGCGAAGCGTACTTAGTCCAGGTGTCGTCTGCCAGGTCGACGTGCGCGGCGGATTGACGAGCTGGCCAGCAAGGGCACCCTTGAGCGCCACCTGCTTGGAGGTGGCCCACGGGATGAACAGCCAGGCCGTGCCCTTCTTTTCGGAAGCCGCGTTCATGGCGAGAGCCCAGATCCAGATGTCAGACTCCAAGCTCGTGGCGCTCGGTGCGTGCAGCGGCGGAGCGAAGGCGATCTTGCCGGATGCCGGCTTCCCCGCAACATCGTTCCAGAAGCCGAACATATTTGAGTCGATCGTCATCGCGCTGCGGCCGGACGCGAAGGAAGGAGCCGCGCACTTCTTGATCATGTCCACGTAATGTAGTCGTATCCAGCATCGGTAAGCTTCCAATCGCTCAGGTATTTGTCCAGCGGCTCCAGGGCGCCACTCGGAGCGAGGTCCTACGCGGGCTGAATGCCAGTGCCGAACACATCCCATGCTGGCGACTTCGTCGTCAGTTGGATCGTCATCTTGTTCCAGTAAGAATCGTCTGGGTAGAGTTCCGGCGTGACCTTGATGCCGGGTCAGCTTCTCGAACTCCGGAAATTGCGCAGCGAGAGCATCCGCATAGGGGTGGATGTCGTAGGCCCAAGTTATGCTGGTCCCTTCGAATTGACGCCAGTTCACGGTGTCGGCAGCGGCCGAATTAGTGAGCGATGCCGAGACGGCAAAAAACGCCAAGTCAAAAGCAAGCTGTTTGCGAAGCGACGCGCACCTGTAACGAGTACGGGGAATGAGCGACCCATGTAATCCTCCCTGGGGCATTTTGCCAATTTTTGGGTCCACTCCTCCATCCCGAGTTCGCTCATAGCCACAATAAGCGGTTTCCAACGAGCTCGCTCTGAATGCACCAGGCCAACTGGGTAAAAACGGGTAACCGGCACTAAAAGGCGTTGTAGTATCGCCACCAGAAATACTGCTCCGTGGTGCTGGCCTTTGCCTGGGGGCGCAACACGGCAACTACCCGCTCAAAACGGTTGGTCCTCTACCTCTTATTCACCGTCGCTTTCCTCGCGGCCTAACCCGGCCGGAATATCCGTTGCCAGAAAAAGGCCTCGCGGCCGGTTCGAGGCTCATCCCTCCTCCGAAGCAGCACGCTCAAGTATCGTCACAAGCCCCGAGCGCTTCGCGTTCGGCGATGTCCAAATTCCGACAATGTCGGATACAGTCAGATCTACTGGATTGCGTTTGAATGGTTTTCTCATTTGGCACAGTACATGCGGGTCATCCGCAAAACACGTGACCGACCAACAAGAGTTCGCATGATCACCTTACCACAACATACAGCCGCCGCGGAACAATCACTTGGCCCCTGATCGCCCACCCCGGCACCACAACCGGAGTCATCGATGTTCTGACAGGCTGCCCAAGGATACCTGCTGCAACAGGGCTTGCCCTGGTGACGACCACTCCGGCTCCGCCGGTTACCGACGAGGGCAAAGTGACGGATTTCCTGCTTTTCAACGGCATGGAGGTGGCTGTCATTCCCGACCACCGCGCCGGTCGTCACCCATATGGTCTGGTGCAGGATCGGCAGCGCGGAATGAGCCGCCGGGGATATCTGCATGTCTTCGAGCATCTGATGCTCAAGGCGCCTCATGACGAGCACGGCTCCGTCGCCTGGAGAGATTGAACCCAAAGGGAGATTCAGATGTCTGAAGCGAATCAGGAAAAGTTGGACGCATTCTTGGGGAAAATGGTCGGCGATCTCGGTGCGATCGCAACGGGCGCGGGAGTCCTGCTGGGGGACAGACTCGGCCTGTTCAAGGCATTGCGCGAAGGCGGCAAGATGACGGCCGCCGAACTTTCGACACGCACCGGCACCCAGGAACGCCTCGTAAGGGAATGGCTTTCCGGGCAGGCGGCGGCGGGTTACGTCGACTACGATGAAGCGAGCGACAAATTCTATCTCAACGCCGAGCAAGAGCTGGTGTTCGCTGATGAAGACAGCCCGGCCTTCATGGCAGGCGCATTCGAGTTCCTGTCCGCGCTGTGGCTCGATGAAGAAAAGGTGAGGCAGGCATTCCAGTCCGGCAAGGGCGTCGGGTGGCACGATCATAGCGCGTGTCTGTTTCGCGGTACGGAACGGTTCTTCCGTCCAGGCTACAATGCCAATCTGATCGACTCCTGGCTGCCGGCCTTGGAGGGCGTCGTCGAGAAGCTCGAACGCGGCGTGGACGTCGCGGATGTTGGATGCGGTCATGGTGCATCGACCGTGCTCATGGCACAGGCCTTCCCCAATTCGCGCTTCGTCGGCTTCGACTATCATGCCCCTTCGATTGAGCGCGCCCGCAAGGCGGCCGAGGTAGCCGGCGTCGGCGTTAACACGCGGTTCGACGTGGCGGCCGCCAAGAGCTATCCCGGAACCTATGACCTCGTCACATTCTTCGATTGCCTTCACGACATGGGCGACCCGACGGGCGCCGCCACCCATGTCCACGGATCGCTCAAGCCGGACGGCACGTGGATGATCGTCGAGCCGTTCGCGCATGATCATCTGGCGGCGAACCTCAATCCCGTCGGCCGCGTTTACTATGCCGCTTCCACTTTCGTGTGCACGCCCGCATCCGTGTCGCAGGAAGTCGGGCTCGCGCTTGGAGCCCAGGCCGGTGAGGCGAGGCTGCGCAAGGTTGTGACCGGCGGCGGCTTCAAGCGATTGCGTCGCGCCGCGGAGACACCGTTCAACATGGTGCTGGAGGCCCGCCCTTAGCGTGGCCGTCGCCAGAAATTGCAGCTCATCGCATTTGATGAAGATCACCGCCAAAAATCCGGACGCATCGGGCACATTTTCAAGGCGTCTGGGTTCACGCAGAGGTCGCTGCCGAGTTGTGTGCCAAGAGTCCCATACGTTGCGGCTCAGAAAGGACCCCACGCACGGCGACGAACATGCCCATAGCGATGGCCGCTATAATCACATATGTCCACCATGGCGCGTTCACAAAGCTGGTAAGCCACGTCGCACCGAACGCGCTTACGACAAAAACGAGAGCCTCGATAAAAAGACTGAGCCTGTACACATTCAGTCGTCTCATCCTCATACCACCCATCCAAAGACTGAGCTTGTTGCGCTACTGCGACAGAGCCTAACATATTGGAGAGTGCTCACTAGTCGACCGTGAACAATCCGAGCCCTAAGCGGCGACCGGCTTCGGCCGGATTTGAAGCAGGGCAATCAAGAGCGACAAAAACCCCTTCAGCCACCTGAGCAGGAGGGAGAAGTTGTAGCCGGCGGCGG
>NZ_RZQA01000458.1:0-5215 GCF_004022915.1 Mesorhizobium sp. M7A.F.Ca.US.006.04.2.1 | reverse complement strand
GAGACAGGTCCTTCTTCGGATCGAGCGCGCCGATGTCGGTGACGAAAGGCAATTCCTTGTATTCGACCTTTGCCAATCTTGTGGCGCGGCGCGCCTGCTCGCGAGTTTGCGCAATAACGCAGAAGATAGGCTGGCCGTAGAATTGCACCTTGCCGTCGGCAAGCACCGGCTCGTCGTGGCGGCCGGTCGGCGAAATGTCGTTTTCGCCCGGCACGTCACTGGCCGTCAACACGTCGACCACACCGGGCGCTGTACGCACCGCCGAAAGATCCATGCTGGTGATGGTGGCATGCGTGGCACCGGAAAGCCCTAGGCAGCCATGCAGCGTGCCTGATGGTTCCGGCATGTCGTCGATGTAGACGGCGGTACCGCTGACATGTTTGTGCGCGGAATCGTGGCGCTGATCGGTGGCGACGCCGCCAGCGATCTTTTCAGCCTTGAGGTTGGGGGCAGCGTGCTTGTTCATCGAATGCCTCTTTTCCCTTCTCCCCGCTCACGGGGAGAAGGTGGCCCGAAGGGTCGGATGAGGGGCGACGCTGACCGTGACTGGTTTGCAGATACCGATCGACGACGGCGCCGCCCCTCATCTGCCTGCCGGTATCTTCTCTCCGTGAACGGGGAGAAGGACGCTATTGGTTTGCTGGCGCTGATATGCATCACGCCGCCTCGTGCCGTGAGACCTGGAATGGCGCCTTGGTGCCGCTGGTCTCGGCAAAAAAACGCAACAGCAGGTTCTTTGCCGCCAGCGCCCGATATTCGGCGCTTGCCCGCATATCGGTCAGCGGCGTGAAATCATTGGCGTATTCGGCCATGGCCGCCTCGACCGTGGCCTCCGTCCAGGATTTGCCGAGCAGGGCGTGCTCGACACCGAGGGCCCGTTTAGGTGTCGCTGCCATGCCGCCATAGGCGATGCAAATGTCGGCCACCGTGCCGTCCTTGGCCAGTTCCAGGAAAAACGCGCCAAGGGCCGCGGTAATGTCCTCGTCGCGACGCTTGGTGATCTTGTAGACGGCAAACTTCGTTTCCTTGGCCGGCACCGGCACATGCACGGCCTCGACGAATTCACCCGGCTGCCGATCCTGTTTGCCGTAGGCGATGAAGAAGGTTTCCAACGGGATCGTCCGCTGCTTCTTGCCCTTGCGCAAGGTGAGACTTGCGCCAAGTGCGATCAATGGCGGTGGCGTATCTCCGATCGGCGAGCCGTTGGCGATGTTACCGCCGATGGTGCCCATGTTGCGCACCTGTTCGCCGCCGATGCGATCGAACAATGGCCCCAACGCCGGGATGCGCTTCGCCAATGTCGCGAAGGCGTCAGTGTAGGTGACGCCGGCGCCGATCGAAATGACGCCCTTGTCTTCCGAGATGGTGCAAAGCCCGTCGAGATCGCCGATGAAAATGGCCGGTGAAATATCGCGCATGTGCTTGGTCACCCACAGGCCGACATCGGTCGAGCCGGCCACGATGGTAGCGCCGGGTTCCTTGTCCAGCACGGCGGCGAAATCGTCGACATCGGCCGGCACGACCAGCCGCGCCTTGCCGGTTCCGATCTCGACCCGGGCGCCGTCACGCATGGCCTCGAGCCTCGCGGTGATCGCCTTGCGTTCCGTGGCCAGCGGGTCCTTTGCCGCCTTGCCGTAGCTGGAGATGGCATGCGCGGCGCGCATGATCGCCTCGTAGCCGGTGCAGCGGCAGAGATTGCCTTGCAAAGCCTTTTCGACATCCGCGTTCGAGGGATCAGGCGACTTCATCCACAAGCCATAGAGCGACATGACGAAGCCGGGCGTGCAGAAGCCGCATTGCGAGCCGTGGAAATCGACCATCGCCTGCTGCACCGGATGCAACTGGCCGGGTGAACCGCGCAGATGCTCGACCGTCACGACATGGGTGCCGTCGAGCGAGCCGAGGAAGCGGATGCAGGCATTGACGCTTTCATAGACCAAGCCGCCCTCCGACAGCTTGCCGACCAGCACGGTGCAGGCACCGCAGTCTCCCTCGGCACACCCTTCCTTGGTGCCGCGCAGCGAACGGTCGAGCCGCAGCCAGTCGAGCAAGGTCGCGTCGGGTGCCACCGACGAAAGCGCCACATCCCTGCCATTGAGAATGAAGCGGATTTCGTTGCGGATGCTAATTTTCGTCATGCCTCAGCTCCCCCTGTAGGTCGAGTAACCGTAGGGCGAGACCAGCAGTGGCACATGATAATGCACAGGCTCGGCCATGCCGAAGCGGATCGGTATCACATCGAGAAAGGCCGGTTTCGGCAGGCTCAACCCCTGCTGGCGCAAATAGTCGCCGGCGGCGAAGACCAGTTCGTATTCGCCGGTGCGGAATTCCGCGCCGGCGAGCAGCGGCTTGTCGCAACGGCCGTCGGCATTGGTGAGAACGGTCTTCAGATGTGTCCGCGCCTTGCCCTCGAGGTGATAGAGCGCGATCGACAGTCCCGCCGCCGGCTTGCCGGTCGCCGTGTCGAGAACATGGGTCGTCAGACGCCCGCCGTCGGCTTTCGACGTTTCTGCCATTGGCCGCCTCCCATTTCCGGTACGAGCGAATTGGCCCGGTACGGTCAAGTATCAACAGTGAATTGTGCGCCAATTAAAGGCGATGCATAAGTCCCGGTCGAGCGGAGTGCGACAAAAACACTTTCAAAAATTTTCGGGGGAATGCGAGAAGCACCCTTTCGATATTCTGATCATACTTCGGGCCGTGCCCGGCGGGAGGGACGATGCGTTACAGCAGAGACATGCGTGGCTACGGAGCCAATCCGCCGGACCCGAAATGGCCTGGCGGTGCACATGTCGCCGTGCAGTTCGTCGTCAATTACGAGGAAGGTGGCGAAAACTGCGTGTTGCATGGCGACAAGGCGTCCGAAGCCTTCCTGTCGGAAATCGTCGGCGCGGCACCCTGGGTGGGTCAACGCCACTGGAACATGGAATCCATCTACGAATACGGCGCCCGCGCCGGCTTCTGGCGGCTGCTCCGGCTGTTCACCGAGTCGCAAGTGCCGATCACCTGCTACGGCGTCGCCACAGCGCTCGCCCGTTCGCCGGATCAGGTAGCGGCCATGCATGACGCCGGCTGGGAGATCGCTTCGCACGGCTTAAGATGGATCGACTACCGCGACCACAGCGCCGAGGATGAGCGCCGCGACCTCGAGGCGGCGATCAAGCTGCACTACGAAGTGACCGGCGCGCGCCCGACCGGCTGGTATACGGGTCGCACATCGATCAACACGGTGCGGATTGTGGCGGAAGAAGGCGGCTTCGACTATGTGTCGGACACCTATGACGACGAGCTGCCGTACTGGTTCGAGCATGAGGGCGGCGCGCAACTCATCATCCCCTATACGCTCGACGCCAACGACATGCGGTTCGCCACGCCGCAAGGTTTCAACTCGGGCGACCAGTTCTTTGCCTATTTGAAGGACAGCTTCGATACGCTCTATGCCGAGGGCAAGGCCGGCCGGCCACGCATGATGAACATCGGCCTGCACTGCCGCCTCGTCGGGCGGCCGGGCCGGGTGGCGGCGCTGAAGCGCTTCGTCGACTATGTGAAGTCGCACGACAAGGTCTGGCTGGCGAGGCGCATCGACATCGCCAAGCACTGGCAAGAGGTCAATCCTTATCAACCGGCGGCACTCCGTCCATCGAAGATGGAATTCGAGACCTTCGTCCACACTTTCGGCGGCGTGTTCGAGCATTCGCCCTGGATCGCCGAACGCGCCTACGAACTGGAACTAGGCCCGGCGCATGACACTTCGGGCGGCCTGCACAATGCGCTTTGCCGTATCTTCCGCTCCGCCAGCGAAACCGAACGGCTTTCGGTGCTCAACGCCCATCCCGACCTTGCCGGCAAGCTGGCCAAGGCCAAACGGCTGACGGCGGAATCGACCAGGGAACAGGCCTCGGCCGGCCTCGACGCGCTGACCGACAAGGAGCGCGAACTGTTTTCCAAGCTCAACGCCGCCTACGTCACCACCTTCGGCTTCCCTTTCATCATCGCGGTGAAGGGCAAGACGAAGGAGGAAATCCTGGCGGAGTTCGAGGCGCGCATCGGCAACAGCCGCGGCGTCGAATTCGAGACCGCCTGCAAACAGGTCGAGCGCATCGCGCTGCTCCGCCTCAAGGACATGCTTCCGCAATAGGTTTGAAACCATGGATACGATCAGGATGCCCGAGCGAACCTATTACGCGCCACATGGCGGCCATTCCGGCCAGAACGAGCTTCTGACCGGCCGCGCCGTCTTCACCGAGGCCTATGCCGTCATTCCCCGGGGTGTGATGCAGGACATCGTGACCAGTGCGTTGCCGTTCTGGGACGAAACCCGCGTCTGGATCTTGTCGCGACCGCTATCGGGTTTTGCCGAGACGTTCTCGCAATACATTGTCGAGGTCGCGCCCGGCGGCGGCAGCGATCGGCCGGAACCCGATGCCGGCGCCGAAGGCGCTCTGTTCGTGGTCGAAGGCGAACTGACGGTTCTGCTTGCCGGCAAGACGCATGTGTTGCGGCCCGGCGGCTTTGCCTTCCTGCCGCCGGCCAGCGGCTGGACGGTTCGCAACGAAAGCAGGGCCGCCGTGCGCTTCCACTGGATTCGCAAGGCTTACGAGGTGGTCGACGGTCTCGATGTGCCGGAAGCCTTCTTCACCAATGAGCAGGAGATCGCGCCAACGCCGATGCCCGGCACCGAAGGCCGCTGGGCGACGACGCGGTTCGTCGATCCGGCAGATTTGCGCCACGACATGCACATGACCATTGTCACGCTGGAACCCGGCGCGGTCATTCCCTTCGCCGAGACCCATGTCATGGAGCACGGTCTCTATGTGCTGGAGGGTAAGGCCGTCTACCGCCTCAACCAGGACTGGGTCGAGGTCGAGGCCGGCGACTATATGTGGCTGCGCGCCTTCTGCCCGCAGGCCTGCTATGCCGGTGGCCCGGGTAAATTCCGCTATCTGCTCTACAAGGACGTCAACCGGCACGCCAAGCTCGGCGGCGCCGGCATCGCAAGGCGCGCGCTGTGACCCGTATCGTCGCGCGGCCGCTGACCCGCGAGGGCTTTGCCCCCTTCGGCGATGTCATCGACATGGGCGGCGACAACCACTACCCGATCAATGGCGGCAGGGCCGAGCGCTATCATGATCTGGCTACCGCCGAAGCAACCGGTCCGAACGCCCGCGTGCTGATCTCGATGGTGCGCGGCACGCCCTACGAATTGCCCCTGAAA
>NZ_RZQA01000457.1:0-5223 GCF_004022915.1 Mesorhizobium sp. M7A.F.Ca.US.006.04.2.1 | reverse complement strand
GCGCTATCCACGCAGCATCGTCGAGGTCATCGAGAGCCCGCCGCAGGCCGCGCTTGGCCTTTTGCAACAGCAGGAGGTCGAGTTCTACATCGGCCCCGAACTGCCAAACCTGACGGACTTCCAGTTCGAGTCCATCCTCGACGATCCGCTGATGGCCTGCATCCCCACGGAAATATACGGTGGCGAAAAGAAGCTGCTGCTCTCGGACCTGCTGCGCTATCCGCTCATCCTGCTCAGCCGCAAGACCGCCGTGCGCGGCCTTGTCGATCGGCTGACGGCGGCGGAAGGCATCGAGTTCAAGCCGCAATACGAGGTCGAAAGCGCACAGACGGCGGTGGCGCTGGTGTGTTCGGGACTTGGCGTCTGCGTGGTGCCCGGCATCGCCATTTCGCGCAATGACGAGCGTATGCGGGTGGTGCCGATCGACCATCGCGACGCCCACCGCTCGGTCGGCATCATCACCGCGCGGGGCTATGTGCACCACTCCTTCTCCGAACAGCTGATGAACCTCATCCGCACCAATTTGCGCGAACTGGCAAACTGAGCGTCGCGCCTTCGGACAGGCACCTTGCACGAGCGCCGAGAATGGTGCGTTGGGAACGCCGCCATTGGCAGCCCGGCCTCTCCTGAATATCAGCGCACCCTCAGTCGGTCTGGATCCAGATCGACTTGGTCTCCAGATATTCATGCAGATGTTCGATGCCTCCCTCGCGGCCGTAGCCGGACATCTTCATGCCGCCGAACGGCACCGCCGGGTCGATGGCGTGGTACATGTTGACCCATACCGAGCCGGCCTTGATGCGGCGGGCGAGCTTGTGGGCGGTGCCAAGATGACTGGTGAAAATGCCGGCCGCCAGGCCATAGGGCGTCGCATTGGCCCGCGCCACGGCTTCGTCGAGCGTGTCGAACGGCATCGCCGAAATCACCGGACCAAAGATCTCTTCACGCGCGATGGTCATCTTGTCCGACACCGCACCGAAGACAGTCGGCGCGATGAAATTGCCGCCGTCGTAGGGCCCGCCGGTCAGTCGCGAGCCGCCCGCCATCAGTTCCGCGCCTTCGTCGCGGCCGGCCTTGATATAGCCCACCACCTTGCCGGCCTGCCTGGCATTGATGAGCGGGCCGATTTCGGTTTCCGCCTCGATGCCATGGCCGATGCGAAGCCTGCCGGCAAACTCGGCGACCCGGCGCACGAATTCGTCATGGATTTCGCGGGCCACGAAAAGCCGCGAACCGGCGATGCAGATCTGGCCCGAATGCACGAACACAGCCATCGCGGCGACCGGAACCGCCTTGTCGATGTCGGCATCGCGGCAGACGATGATCGGCGATTTGCCGCCGAGCTCCAGGGAAACGCGCTTGAGGTTGGTCACGCCCGCCCGCGCGATGGCCTGGCCGGTCAGCGTCGAGCCGGTGAAGACGATCTTGTTGACGTCGGGATGTTCAGCGAGCCGCGCCCCGGCCTCTGTCCCGGTGCCGGTGACGACGTTGACGACGCCGTCGGGAACGCCGGCCTCCTGCATCAGCCTGGCGATCAGCAGCGGCGTCAACGAAGCATCCTCCGAGGGCTTCAGCACGATGGTGCAGCCGGTGGCGAGCGCCGGCGCGATCTTCCAGATCGACGCCGCAGTCGGAGCGTTCCAGGGGATGATCGCGCCGACAACGCCTACCGGCTCGCGCCTTGTGAACGAGACGATCTCGCCGGGGATCGAATTGTCTATGGATTCGCCATGCAGCGCGGTCGCCATGCCCGCATAGAAGCGCAGCATGCCGATGACGCGCCGCCGGTTGGCTAGCGTGCGCGTGATCGGCAGTCCCATGTCGAGAGTGTCGGAAACGCTGAGTTCTTCCCAATGGGTCTCGAAGAGATCGGCGATGCGCAGAAGCACGCACTGCCGCTCGTAGGGCGAGAATTTTGACCACGGCCCTTCGAAGGCCGTGCGCGCAGCGGCCACCGCCGCATCGATGTCGGCCGCCGAGCCACGCGGCACCGTGGCCAGCACTTCGCCAGTCGCCGGGTTGAGCGCCTGCATCTCCTGGCCGGATTGTGCCGGAACCCACTTGCCGCCGACGAACATCGGCCGGAATTCGCCATGGTAGAGCGCCGTGGCCTTCGCCCGCGGGTCGAAATTCAGCGTCATCTCTTCCTCCTCACAATTCCGTGGCGACTATGACTCCCACGCCGGTCGACCTCAAACAAGGAAAGCTAAAAGGGCGTTCAGATAATCGGACTGTGCAATGCACGCGACTTCCCCGATGGTGCCGGCAACGGAGGAACAGATATGAGACTTGCTGGCAAGGTCGCTATCGTCACGGGCGGCGGTTCGGGATTTGGCGAAGGCATCGTCAGGAAATTCGTCACCGAAGGTGCGCTGGTCGTGTTGATGGACCGTGATGAGGCCGCCGCGGCCCGCGTTGCTGCCGAAGCCGGCGAAAATGTGCGGCCAATCACTGGCGACGTCTCGACACTCGGAAGCTTCGAAGCGGCGGCAGACCTGGCCCGCTCGGCCTTTGGCGGTCTCGACATACTGGTCAACAATGCCGGCGTGGCCCAGCCGCCCTTGGCGCTCGAGACAATGGACGAAGAGATGTTCGACCGGATCGCCAACGTCAACATGCGATCCATCTACAATGGCGCCCGTGCGGTCGTTGCGCATTTCAAATCCATCAAATCAGGCGCCATCCTCAACGTCGCCTCCACCGGCGGCGTCTCGCCGCGCCCGAATTTGACGTGGTACAATGCTTCCAAAGGCTGGGCGATTGCCGCCACCCGGGCCATGGCCGTGGAACTCGCCCCCTTCGGCATCCGCGTCAACGCCATCAACCCGGTTGCCGGCGACACGCCACTTCTGTCCACTTTCATCGGCTCCGGCGAGGAGAACCGCGCCCGCGTCGTCGCCACCATTCCGATCGGCAGGCTGTCTACGCCGGCGGACATGGGCAATGCCGCGGCATTCCTGTGCTCCGACGAGGCCAGCATGATCACCGGCGTCGACCTCAACGTCGATGGCGGCAAGTGCATCTGAGCGTTAGACCATTTGGGAGTTGGCGATGAAGCCTGTCTACGAAATCGCCGTGGTGCATGGCGACGGCATCGGCCCGGAAGTCTGCGCCGCAGCGGTTCAAGTGGTAAAAGCAGCGCTCGGTCCCGGCAGCCCCTTGCACTTCAGCGAATACCCGGCCGGAGCCGAGCATTTCCTGAAGACCGGCCAGAGCTTTCCCGAGCCGACCTTCCAGGCCTGCCGCGAGGCGGACGCCATCCTGCATGGTGCGGGCGGCTTGCCGGGCGTCATCCATGCCGATGGGACCGAAGCAGGCCTGGATTTCACGCTGAGGCTGCGCTTCGAACTCGATCTCTATGCCAATATCCGCCCCGTCAGGCTTTTCGAGGGCGTGCCGAGCCCGTTGAGCGGAGTGAAGGCCGGCGATATCGACTACATCATCTTGCGCGAGAACAGCGAAGGGCTTTACGCCGCGCGGGGATCGGGCGCGCTGTTGCGCGGCGAAGTGGCGGTCGACACGCTGGTGCAGACCCGCTCCGGCATCGAGCGTATCGCACGCAAGGCCTTCGAACTGGCGCGCCAGTCGGGCGGCGCGCCCCGTGACGGCGTGCGCCGGGTGACCTGCTGCGACAAGGCCAACGTGCTGCGCAGCTATGCCTTCTTTCGCTCCGTCTTCGACGAAGTGGCGAAGGACTATCCCGATATCGCGACCGAGCACGCGCTGGTCGACGCCATGGCGATGCATCTCGTGGTGAAACCGGGCCATTTCAACGTCATCGTCAGCGAGAACATGTTCGGCGACATCCTGTCCGACCTCGCCGCCGCGACGGTGGGCGGGATGGGCATGGCGCCTTCAGCCGAGATCGGCGCGGCCAACGGCTTCTTCCAGGCCGCGCACGGCTCGGCGCCCGACATTGCCGGCCAGGGTATCGCCAATCCGTATGGGACGATCCTGTCGGCAGCCTCGATGCTCGACTGGCTCGGCCACAAGCATGGCGACGAGAGACTCAACCAGGCCGCAGCGCGCATCCGTCGCGTGACCGAGGACTGCCTGGCCAACGGGCTTCTGAGCGCCGATCTGAAAGGCAGGGCGTCGACCAGCGAGATAACCCGTTCGGTCTGCGACCGGCTCGCTGCCGGGCGCGACTGATATGACCAAGCCAAGGATAAATCTTGTTGGACCTGGCAAGGTCGGCCAGACGCTCATGCGCCGGATATTCATCGCCGGCCGGCACAGGGTCCAGACCTGAGATGGGCGCTCTCGATCGCCAGGTTTCGGTCGAGGACTTTCGCACGCTTGCCCGTCGTCGTCTGCCGAAATCCGTCTTCGAATTCATCGATGGCGGGGCGGGGCAAGAACTCACCCTCAAAGCCAATCGAAGCGATTTCGAAAAGATCAGAATTTTGCCGCGCGTGCTTACCGATGTTTCGCATCCGAACGTTTCCACGACGCTCTGGTCCGAGACCTTGCCAACACCGCTGGTGATCAGCCCGATGGGCTCCTGCGCGCTGGTCAGGCCCGGAGCCGACATTGCCATCGCGAGGGCGGCAACCGCTCGCAGCATCCCCTACACGCTCTCCACCATGGCCACGGCCAGCATCGAAGGCATGGCGCGAGCCGTACAGGGGCCGCTGTGGTTCCAGCTTTATGTGCTCAAGGATTTCGACTTCAATCGCCAGTTGGTGAGGCGAGCGGAAGAATTTGGCTATTCGACGCTGGTGGTGACCGTTGATCTGCAAGCCGGTGGCAAGCGCGAAAAGGATCTTAGGAACGGCATATCTATCCCACTGCGGCCTTCGGCCCGGCATCTCTGGGAAGGCATGCTTCATCCTGGCTGGTCGCTGCGCCTGCTGCGCGGCGGTCTGCCCCAGTTCGAGAACGTCCGCGGCTATCTCGGTGACAACAGCGCCGGCCTGACGATCGCCGCGCGTGTTGGCGGCAGCCTCCATGCAGGTTTCGACTGGGACGATTTCCGCCAGATCCGCGACTGGTGGAAAGGCCGGCTGCTGGTCAAGGGCGTCCTGCACCCGGGCGATGCGTCGCGACTGGTGGCGGCTGGTGCCGATGGCATCTGGGTGTCCAACCATGGAGGCCGCCAGCTCGACGGTGCTGTATCGAGCATCGATGCCCTGCCCGCTATCCGTCAGGCACTTGGCGCCCAAATCCCGATCCTCATCGATTCCGGTATCCGCACGGGCACGGACATCGTCAAGGCCAAGG
>NZ_RZQA01000456.1:0-5229 GCF_004022915.1 Mesorhizobium sp. M7A.F.Ca.US.006.04.2.1 | reverse complement strand
GAGCCGGACCCGATGCCGACGGCGGCCGAGCGGGACGCCGACCGCGACATTATGCGGCGCGGGCTCGCCTGGTGCGCCCGCCACGGCATCACCTCGATCCAGAACATGGACGGCAACCTCTATCAGCTTGAGCTGCTGGCCGAGATCGAAGCCGAGGAAGGCTTGCCCTGCCGCGTCAAGATCCCGTTCCACTACAAGAATTTCATGACGCTCGACATGCTCGACAAGGCATCTGGTATGGCCGAAAGCTATAACAGCGAATGGCTGTCGTCGGGCATGGTCAAGGTGTTCTACGACGGGGTGCTCGATTCCTGGACAGCTGTCATGGTCGAGCCATATGCCGACCGGCCCGACTGGGTGGGCGAGCCGCTGTTCACGCCGCAACAATTCATCGATCTGGCCGTCGCGGCCGACAGGCGCGGGCTGCAGATCGCCGTGCACTCGATCGGCGACGGCGCGGTGCGCGCGGTGCTGGACGGTTATGAGGCGGCGCAGAAGGCGAACGGCAAGCGCGACAGCCGTCACCGGGTCGAGCACATCGAGGTCACCACCACATCGGATGTGCCGCGTTTCGCAGAACTCGGCGTCATTGCTTCCATGCAACCGCCGCATCCGCCCGGCGCCATGGATTTTCCGCTGGAGCCGACGGTGTCGCGCATCGGGCCGGCACGCTGGCCGCTGAGCTATGCCTGGCGGACCTTGAAGGATGCCGGCGCGCATGTCGTCTTCGCATCCGATTGGCCGGTGTCGCCGATCGATCCGATCCTGGGCATTCAGGCGGCAGTGTTGCGCAAACCATGGGCAGAAAGCGACCCGGATCAGAGTTTCTCGCTGCATGAAGCGATCGCCGGTTACACGATCGAGGGCGCCTACGCCGAATTCGCCGAGCACCGCAAGGGCACGCTGAGATCGGGCTACATGGCCGATCTGGTGGTTTTGTCGATGGATATCGAGAACACCGCCCCGGCCGATCTGCACAAGGTGCGGCCGGTGACGACGATTTGCGGCGGCAAGATCACCTATCAGGCCTGACTATGGCATGGGGCTTGCAGGCCTCAATGACTGACTGAACTGTGACCCAATGCCGGGCTTGCCAACCCACCGGCCATGTGGTCACATCGAACAGGGGAAGAGCTCCGCCAGCAAGAGCGGGGTCAACAGTGAGGCGTAATCGTGCCGGACAAACCGGATCGGAATGCGATTGAAGTAGTAAACGTCAGCAAAATTTTCGGATCAGGTGAGGGGCAGGTGGCTGCCCTCGACACGGTCTCGGTATCTATCCGCGAGAACGAATTCTTCACGTTGCTGGGGCCATCCGGCTGCGGCAAGACGACGTTGCTCAGGCTGATCGCCGGCTTCGATTTTCCAACCGCCGGTGAAATCCTGCTCTACGGCCAGGACATCGCGCCGCTGCCACCCTTCAAACGGCCGGTCAACACCGTTTTCCAATCCTATGCGCTGTTCCCGCACATGACGGTCGCAGACAATATCGGCTTTGGCCTGGAAATGCTGGGTAAGCCGAGGGCCGAGATCAAGGCGCGCGTCGCCGAGATGCTGAAGCTGGTCAAGATGGAGGCACTCGCCGGTCGTCGCACCAGCCAGATCTCCGGCGGCCAGCAGCAGCGCGTGGCCTTGGCCCGCGCCTTGGCACCGCAGCCGAAGGTGCTTTTGCTCGACGAGCCACTGTCGGCGCTCGACTATAAGCTGCGCAAGGAGATGCAGATCGAGTTGAAGCGGTTGCAGCACGAGACCGGCATCACCTTCATCTTCGTCACCCACGACCAGGAAGAAGCGCTGACCATGTCCGACCGCATCGCGGTCATGTCATCGGGCAAGATCCTCCAGGTCGGTTCGCCCTGGGATATCTACGACAAGCCGGCCGAACGCTTCGTCGCCGACTTTATCGGTGAAACCAACTTCCTGACGGCCGCCATCAGCGAGATGGCCAACGGCAAGGCGCGCGCCACGCTCAAGTCCGGTGCGACCATCGAGGCGACCGTGGCCCAGGGTTTCCAGCCCAAGCCCAATGCCACGGTCGTGGTTCGGCCTGAACACGCCAAGCTGACCAAGGCCAAGGGCGAACTGTCGGGGAGGGTCGATAATATCGTCTATTTCGGTACCGACACCCACATCCATGTTCATCTCGACAGCGGCGAACTCTTCACCGTACGCCAGCAGAACACGCGCAGCGCGGGCTGCGGTTTCGAGAAGGGCGACGCGGTCGGCATCCTCATCGGCAGCGATGCCGCCCAGGTCCTGAAGGACTGACGATGGCGACCGCGGAAGAAGTCGCCAAGGCAGCGGAGCGGCGCGATGTCCGCGACCGCTGGCTTTTGTCAGCGCCAGCGCTGCTGGTCATTTTCCTCGCCGCGACCGGCCCCTTGCTGATCGTGCTCGTCTACTCGTTCCTGACGCCAGGCTCCTATGGCGACGTGAAGTGGCAGTTCTCGCCGGAAGCCTGGATAGCGGTGTTTCTGGAACGCGATATCTTCGACGACACGCTTTCGATCGCCGCCGCCCACGTCACCATCTTCCTGCGCTCGATCAAGCTCTCGGTGGTGACGACGATCGCCACCTTGGTGCTTGGTTTCCCGACCGCCTATTTCATGGCGACGCGCAGCGAAAAGACCCGCGATCTCTGGCTGTTCCTGATCACCATTCCGTTCTGGACCAACCTTTTGATCCGCACCTTCGCGGTGCTGCAGATCATCCGCAACGAAGGCATCATCAACACAATGCTGCTCAAGCTCGGCATCATCTCGGCGCCGATCCAGATCCTCTACACCGACACGGCGATCCTGATCGGCATGGCCTATGTCTACCTGCCGCTGATGGTGCTGCCGATCTACGCCAGTATGGAAAAGCTCGATTTCCGGCTGGTCGAGGCGGGCTATGACCTTTACGCCACGCGCTTCCAGGTGCTGCGGCGGATTATCTTTCCGATGGTCAAGCCGGGCGTCATCGCCGGCTCCATCCTGGTCTTCATTCCAGCGCTTGGCGCCTATGTGACGCCGAGCGTGCTTGGCGGCGGCAAGAACATGATGCTGTCCAACCTGATCGAATTGCAGTTCGGGCAGGGCCGCAACTGGCCACTCGGCTCGGCGCTGTCGATCGCCGTCATGATCATCGTCATGGTGGCGCTGCTTGCCTATGTGCGCAATGCCGGCAAGTCGGGGGTGCGTCATGGCTAAGAACTTTTCCATCAAGCACCAGCCAGGATTCAGCGCGATCGCCGCGACCTGCTTTATCGTGCTGTATCTGCCGATCATCGTGCTGGTCATCTATGCCTTCAACGCGGCGAGCTCGACCTCCGAATGGGGCGGCTTTTCGCTGAAATGGTTCCAGTCGGCATGGCAGAACACGCAGGTCGTCGATGCCACGCTGCGTTCCTTCCAGATCGGCTCCATTGCGGCGGTGCTCTCCACGATCTTTGCCACCATGGCGGCGCTCGCCACCACCCGCACCGCGTCCTATCCCGGCCTCACCTTCAAGTATGCGGCGATCAACCAGCCGCTGATGGTGCCCGAGATCGTCACCGGGGTGGCGCTGCTGATTTTCTTCTCGCGCATCAAGATCTTCACCGGCTATTCCGGCATCGGCTATCTGGTCGCCGCGCACACGGCGTTCTGCATTCCCTTTGCCTATTTGCCGATCCGGGCGCGGCTTGAGAATATGGACCTGACGCTGGAGCGTGCCGCAGCCGACCTCTACGCGACGCCCTGGAAGACGTTCCGGCGCATCACGTTGCCGCTTCTGTGGCCCGGCATCCTGGCCGGGCTGATGCTGGCCTTCGTCATCTCGCTCGACGACGTCGTCATCACCGAGTTCGTCAAATCGGGCGGCCAGGACACGCTGCCCACCTACATGCTCGGCCAGATCCGCCGCGGCATCACACCCGAGATCAACGCGATATCGACCGCCTTCCTGCTGCTCTCGGTTGCCATCGTCACGTTGTTTTTCTTCGTCAGCAGGAAACGAGACTGAACCGAAAAATGGGAGTTAAAACCATGAACTGGAAGACAACAGCAACCGCCATGGGGTTGGCGTTGCTCGCCTCGACGGGCCTGGCCCGCGCCGACGGCGTGCTCAACATCTACAATTGGGGCAACTACACCAGCCCCGACGTGATCAAGAAGTTCGAAGCCAAATACAACGTCAAGGTGACCATCACCGATTACGATTCCAACGACACCGCGCTGGCCAAGGTTCGCCAGGGCGGCACCGGCTTCGACATCGCGGTGCCGTCGCAGACCTATGTGCCGATCTGGATCAAGGAAGGTCTCCTGCTCGAGACCGATCCGGGCAAGATGGAGAACTTCAAGAACGTCGCGCCGGAATGGGCCAATCCCGAGTTCGATCCGGGCCGCAAATATTCGGTGCCGTGGGCCTGGGGCACGATCGGCGTCGTCGTCAACACCGATGCCTACAAGGGTCCAGCCGACAGCTGGGGCATCGTCTTCAACACGCCGGACGAGCTGAAGGGCAAGGTCAACGTCGTTCCGGAGATGGGCGACGTCATCTTCGCGGCGATCAAATATGTCGGCGGCCAGCAGTGCACCGACGACAAGGCGGTGCTGAAGAAGGTGCGCGACCTCCTGGTGGCGGCCAAGCCGAACTGGATCGCCATGGAATACAACACCATCGAGAAGATGGGCGCCGGCGATTTCAAGGCGACCAGCGACTGGAACGGCTCGGCACTGCGCCAGCGGCTGGCCAATCCGGCCATCCACTACAACTATCCGAAGGAAGGCTTTGGCCTGTGGAGCGACAACGTCGTCGTTCTGAAGGAAGCCAAGAACGTCGACAATGCCAAGCTGTTCCAGAACTTCATCATGGATCCGGAAAACGCGGCGGGCCTCTCGGCCTTCCACCGCTATGCCAACGCCATCACCGGCTCGGACAAATACATGCCGGCGGACATGAAGGATGCGCCGGAAGTCGTCATTCCGGCCGATGCCAAGCCGAAAGGCGAATTCCAGAAGATGTGCCCGCCGGAAACGCAGGAACTCTACACCAAGATCTGGACCGAACTGCAGAAGTAACCGCTGCATGAGAGACCCGGCGGCACATGCCGCCGGGTCTTTTCTTTTCCGGGAATGGCCTTTCATGGACTCCTATCGCAACAGCGATCCGCGGCCGCCGATCATGCAGGGCTCGCCGCCCGCCATGGTGCCGCCGAAGCTCGACTGGGACCGGCCGCCATGGAACCGCTGGGCGTTCCAGCACATC
>NZ_RZQA01000455.1:0-5232 GCF_004022915.1 Mesorhizobium sp. M7A.F.Ca.US.006.04.2.1 | reverse complement strand
GCATGGCGCGCACCGCGCGCGCAGGCGCGACAGCAAACCGCGATAGCGCTACGCCGGCGCAAACCGAAACCATTGTTTGGTCCGTGCGCCACGGCAGGCCAGCGACCGCATCCGGCGCATGCACGGGCCGCACCGCAACAATGACGACATCGGACTGTTCGACGAGATCGCGATTGTCGATTGCCAGCCGAAAACCGTGCCGGGCGGAGAGCGCCGCCGCCTTGCCTCGCGGCGACAGCACGATCGCCGCGGGATCAAGCCCGGAACGCAAGAACCCAGCCAGCATGGACGTCGCCAGATGCCCGACCCCAAGAATGCCTACAATCATTGTTGTCCCCCGGATTTGAACCTGCTGCTTGCCATTCACACGAAGTTGCGAAAGAAAGGCGGCTCTACAAAGTGTCGACACAGCCTGCATACAAATCAGATGAGAACCGACGTGACCGAACGAGCCGAGACCAGTGCCGATAGCGACCCGTCCCTTGCCGCTGAAGCGGAGACGCGCCGCGCTGCCGATAGCAGCGAACGCGCCTACAACACCATCCGCAAGCTCCTGGTCGAATTCAAGCTGAAGCCCGGAGAGCGCATCAACGAGGTCCAGCTTTCGCGCGGCCTTGGCCTTTCGCGCACACCGATCCGCGAGGCGCTGAACCGGCTCGCCTCCGAGGGTTTCGTTTCGCTCACGCCCAATCGAGGCTTTTTCGTCAGAAGCCTCAGCACCGAGGGCCTGCTCGATCTCTACGAGTTCCGCTCGATCATCGAGTGCGCTGCTTTCAAGCTGATGTGCGAGCGCGCCGACGACAGCGAAATCGACCGGCTGCGGAGCTACTGGGAAGCGATCGTCGACGCCTACCCGGACCAGCCGCCGGATGTCATCCTGGCCGAGGACGAAGGCTTCCATCTGCTCATCGCCGAACTCTCCGGAAATCCGGAACTTGTCGGCCAGCTCAGCTCCATCAATGCACGCATCCGCTTCATCCGCCGCATCCAGATCGAACATCCTTCGCATGACAAGGCGCAGATCACCTCCCATTCGGCCATCGTCGAGGCTGCCGTCAAGCGCGATGCCGAGAACGGCGCGAAACTGTTGCGCGAACATATCGAAATGACCGTCTCCGCCACGCAGCAAGCGCTCAAGGACGCCTTGCTCAAGGTTTTCGCGCCCGACAATGGCGCCGAGCTGAAGCGTCGCCGAAGGGCTCGCGACGCATAATCGATATCTGAGCACAAAATTGAACGCAATAGTGTCGACACTTTCTTGACGACGATCCCTTTGTCTGCTTCGATGGGCTTACACGGGGAAGAAGACCGCAACGGCCTCCCCCTGTCGTAGTCAGCAGCTAAGGGGAACCATGATGAAAAAATCTATCGCCACACTTCTTCTCGGCGCCTCGCTTTTTGCAGCGCCGGCCATGGCCGAGCAGATTACCGTCGGAATGTCCGCGCCGCTCTCGGGCGCGCAGGCCTATTTCGGCAGCACCTGGCACAATGGCTTCAAGCTCTACGTCGACAGGCTGAACGCCGATGGCGGCGTCAATGGCGTCACCATTGCCTATGACCAGCAGGACGACAAGGCCGACCCGCGCGAGGGAACGCTCGTCGCCCAGAAATTCTGCGACAATGACAAGGTCGTGCTTGGCCTGGTGAACTGCAATTCCGGCGTCGCCCAGTCGACGCTGCCGATCTATGAAGACTGCACGCTGCCGACCATGACCTTCGGCTCCAATCCGTCTCTCACCAAGCAGGGCTACAAGTTCATGGTGCGCCCGGTGGCCAACGATCTGGCCGGCGCATTGTTGCCAGCCGAATATGCGCTGGGCAAGCTCGGCGCCAAGACTGCCGTGATCGTCAACGACAAGCAGGTCTTCGGCCAGGGCATTTCCGAAATCTTCGCCAAGAACTTCGAAACCGGCGGCGGCAAGGTCCTCGATACCATTGCCGTGGCGCCGTCCGACGTGGACTTCACCGCTGTGCTGGCCCAGATCAAGTCCAAGAAGCCCGATGCGATCTATCTCGGCGCCGTCATGCCGCAGCTTGCGCTGTTTGCCAAGCAGATGCACGAGCAAGGTATCGCCGCCGTGCTAATGGTGCCGGACGGCGGCTACACGCCGGACCTCATCAAACAGGCGGGCGAAGCCAATATCCAGGGCACGCTTGTCGCGATCCAGGTGCCGCCGATGGATGCCTCCCCCGAGATCGCCGATTTCGCCAAACTCTACAAGGCGAAGTATGGTGAGGAAGCCGGCCCGTATTCGATCTACGGCTATGTACAGGGCCAGATTTTGGAACAGGTGCTGAAAACGACGAAAGGCCTCACGCGTGAGGACCTCAACGCAGCATTGCATGCAGTCAAGGCGAAGACCGTCGTCGGCGAGCTGGAATTCGACGAAACCGGCGAACTCAAAGTCGCCCCATCCTACCTCTACAAGGTGGAGGGAACGGGCTTCCATCTCGTCGGTTCGAAATAGCAGCCAGACCGCCGGAGCCGCATCGCTACGCGCGAAGCGGCTCCTTCACCTGTTGACGGGCGTGCCTGCCGCAAGTACGGGCGGCCACGTCGACCATTCCCCTTCCCGGTTCGACCGGTCCATGGGGTTGCAGGCACAGGACGCCGGCCCATGCTGGGAAATCTTATTCAACAAACGGTAAATGCCCTGACCATCGGCTCGATCTACGCCCTGATCGCGCTCGGCTACACCATGGTCTACGGCGTGTTGCGCATGATCAACTTCGCCCATGGCGAGATGTTCATGCTCGGCGCCTATGTAGCGTTTCTGGCGCTCAGCCTGCTGGTCGGCGATGTCGGGATGTCGGGCGCGCTGGCGCTGACCGCGGCCTTTCTCGTGGCGATCTTCCTCGTCGGGCTCATTGGCGTCGGCATCGAAAGGGTCGCCTACAAACCGCTGAGAAGCTCCACCCGGCTCGCGCCGATGCTGTCCTCGCTCGGCGTCTCATTGTCGCTCGTCACCGGGGTGCAGATCCTGGCCGGCCCACAGCCGGTCGCCTTTCCCAGCTTCTTCCCCGTCGTCCGGTATCAGGTGATGGGCGGCACCATCACCTTGATGCAGATCGGCATCCTGATCGCCGCCTTCGTGCTGATGTTCGGCCTGCATGTCCTGGTCAACCGGAGCCGTATCGGCATCATCGTGCGCGCCGTATCGGAAAGCCGACCGACCGCACAACTGCTTGGCATCAACGTCAACGGCGCCATCTCGATGGTGTTCTTCGTCGGGCCGCTTCTCGGCGCTGCCGGCGGCATCCTCTATTCCAGTTACTATGGCATCATGTCGCCCAGCATGGGCGCCGTCATCGGGCTGAAGGCCTTCACCGCGGCCATCCTCGGCGGCATCGGTTCAATCCCCGGCGCCATGCTCGGCGCCTTCATCCTGGCTTTCATCGAAGTGTGGGGAACCGCGCTGCTGCCCATTGTCACAAACGGCGTGCTCGGCACCGAGTATCGCGACGTTCTCGCCTTTGCGATCCTCATACTCGTGCTTCTGGTCCGTCCTGCCGGTATACTTGGCGAGGCCGTCTCCGAGGAAAGCATCGTGTACAAGAGGGAATTCTGATGGCCGCCGCCGACACTCTCGCCGCGGCCCGGCCGCGTGCGAACCGGACCATCTCCTGGCTCGTCTTCGCCATCGCGATCGCGCTGATCATGACCACGCCCTTCCTGCCCAACTACCATGTCCGTGTCCTCAACAGCCTGCTGATCTACATCCTGCTCGGCATCGGCCTGAACATCGTGATCGGCTATACCGGGCTGCTGGATCTCGGCTTCGTCGCCTTCTACGCGGTCGGCGCCTACAGCTATGGGCTGCTGGCAAGCCCGCAGCTCGGCCTGCATATGCCGTTCCTGCTCATCCTGCTCGTCGCCGCCTGCCTGGGTGCGGTCACCGGCATATTGCTTGGCATTCCGGTGTTGCGATTGCGCGGCGACTATCTGGCCATCGTCACACTTGGCTTCGGCGAGATCATCCGCATCATCATCAACAATCTCGACTGGCTGACCGGAGGGCCGCAAGGCATTGCCCGGCTGGACAAGGCGTCGATCCTCGGCATACAGATTGCCCGGCCGATCGACTTCTTCTGGCTGCTGCTGATCACCGTGCTCATCGTCGGCACCGTGGTCTGGCGGCTCGAGCGCTCCATCCTCGGCAAGGCGTGGGCGGCGATCCGCGAGGACCAGGACGCCGCGCGCGGCATCGGCATCAACACCACCAATGCCAAGCTTGCCGCTTTCGCCACCTCGGCCACGATCGGTTCCATAGCCGGCGCGATCTTCGCCGCATCGCAGCGTTTCGTCAGCCCGGAAAGCTTCACGCTGCAGGAATCGGTGCTGATCGTGCTGATGATCGTGGTCGGCGGCATCGGCAACATCTTCGGCATCGTCGCCGGCGCGGCAATCCTGATCCTGCTGCCGGAGCTGCTGCGCGAGTTCGCCGAATGGCGCATCCTCTTCCTCGGTCTTTTGATGATCTCGCTGATCATCGCGCGCCCGGCCGGCATCGTGCCGCGCAGCTTCGGGCCGGAGAAACTGATCCGAGGGCTTTTCGGAAAATGACGCTGGTCTTTCAGAGCCTTCGCAAGGTGTATGGCGAGGTCGTCGCCATCGACGGCGTGTCGACCGACTTCGCTCCCGGCATAATCCACGGCGTGATCGGACCGAACGGCGCCGGCAAGTCGACGCTGATCAACATGACGGCTGGTTCCTACACAGTGTCGTCGGGCTCGATCACGCTCGACGGCAAGCGTCTCGACAAACTCAAGAAATACCAGATCGCCAATTCGGGAATTGCCCGCACCTATCAGAACATCCGCCTCTTCGACCAGATGTCGGCGATCGAGAACCTTGAAGTCTGTTTCTATCCCGCCGAGGTTGCGGCCGCCTGGAGGGAAGTGATCTGGCCACCCTATGCCAACGCCCAGCGCCGGCGCCGGCGTGAGAAATGCATGGAAATCCTGCGGTTTTTTGACCTTCAGGGCTACGCCGACGTCGATGCCGGGGGCCTGCCCTATGGCCGACAACGCATGCTGGAGATCGCCCGCGCCTTGGTCGCCAATCCGCGCGTCCTGCTGCTCGACGAGCCCGCCGCCGGATTGAACCACCACGAGACGGCGGAACTGACGGCAAAACTCACCGCGTTGCGTTCGCCCGACCGGATCATGATCGTCGTCGAGCACGACATGGATCTCGTCATGACACTCTGCGACAGCATCATCGTCATGCAT
>NZ_RZQA01000454.1:0-5236 GCF_004022915.1 Mesorhizobium sp. M7A.F.Ca.US.006.04.2.1 | reverse complement strand
TAGCATAGCTGCCCTCACATGTCAATGAAAAGCGACCCGACCGACTGTCGTCCGGCCCTCCGTTGACCTGAGTTTGGAGTCTGCAAATTCGCGTATGGCGATTGCGATCCAGCCATGCGCATTCTATCTCTGAAAAGCCCCTCGGGAGAGGACCAGCCCGGAGGAGGGTTCTGATGTTTCGCTTCGTCTTTCGTCTTGCCGCAATGATCGCGCTGTCGATTTCCGTCATCATGGCGGTGCTCGACGCGACACGCACAGTGGCGGCCTCCGTGCTGGTGCTGACCCCGCTCAACAGCAGTTGGCTGGCGGTCTCGCCCGACACGCGGGCCGCCTTCGAGACCTTCATCCGAACCAAGACCAGCCCGCTGCTGTGGGATGGCGCCATCGCCTGGGTGCTGAACCAGCCGGGCTTCGCCGTGTTCGCGGTGCTGGCTTTCCTGCTCTATGCGATAGGCTACAGGCGGCAACGTCGCGCCGGACAGTTCGTCGCAAACTGATCCGCTTTCCGCGAAGAGAGGGAAACCCGCGCATGTTCTTTCTCAGCGATATGCTGAACAAGAAGCTCAATCTGCCGAAGCCCTCCGAGGCCCTGCCGGGCCGCGCCAGGGCGATCCCGACCGCATCCAGGCACAAGGTCTTGAAAAGACCGCTCAAGGGTCCTTATCCCGAGGGGCTGGAGACGGCCATGTTCGGGCTCGGCTGCTTCTGGGCTGCGGAGCGGCTGTTCTGGCAGATCGAAGGCGTCTGGGTCACCGCGGCCGGCTATGCCGGCGGCTTCACGCCCAATCCGACCTATCAGGAGACCTGCACCGGGCTAACCGGTCATGCCGAAGCGGTGCTGGTGGTCCATGACCCCGGGATCGTCTCCTATGCTGGGCTTCTGAAGCTGTTCTGGGAAAGCCACGATCCCACGCAGGGCATGCGCCAGGGCAATGATGTCGGCACCGCCTATCGTTCAGCGATCTACACGAGCGACGAGGCGCAACTGTTGGCGGCGAGCGCCTCGCGCGATGCGTATGAGACCTCGCTGCGCGGTGCCGGCCACGGCAGGATCACCACCGAGATCGCCCCGGCGGCCGAATTCTACTTCGCCGAAGCCGATCACCAGCAATATCTGGCGAAGAACCCTTACGGCACGTGCAACCTCAAAGGCACCGGTGTCGCTTGCGCCATCCCTGCCGCCGCCTCCGCCTGACACAAGCTGCGGTGCGGCTTGCCCGCACCAAGCTTTTCCAAAAGGTCAAAATTCCGCGTGAATTTTGTTTCGGGCCATGCCAGATTGCCGCCGAGCGGGAGGGAATACACTCCTGGCTGACGTCGCATGCCTGCCGGAGAACCGGGCCGGCATGCGGTGCGTAACGGAAAAAATAACCGACAGGGTGTGGATCACATGAAACGTATCGTTCTCGGCCTCCTGGCCGCAACCGCAATGGTTCTTCCGGCTTTCGCCGCGGATGTCCAGCCGGCCATCCTCTATGATCTCGGCGGCAAATTCGATAAATCCTTCAACGAGGCTGCCTATCACGGCGCCGAGAAATTCAAGACGGAAACCGGCACGGCCTACGTCGAATTCGAGGTCTCCAATGCCTCGCAGCGTGAGCAGGCGCTGCGCCGCTTCGCCGAGGACGGCCACAACCCGATCGTCATGGCCGGCTTCGCCTGGGAGGATGCACTGAAGAAGGTCGCGGCCGAATATCCCGATCTCAACTTCGCCATCATCGACGACGCCGTCGACATGCCCAATGTCCGCTCGCTGGTATTCAAGGAAAACGAAGGCTCCTATCTCGTCGGCATCATGGCGGCGATGGCCTCGAAGTCGAAGAAGGTCTCCTTCGTCGGCGGCATGGACATCCCGCTGATCCGCAAGTTCGAATGCGGCTATGTCGGCGGTGCCAAATCGGCCGGCGCGACCGATGTCATCCAGAACATGACGGGTGACACGCCGGCTGCCTGGAACGATCCGGCCAAGGGCGGCGAGATCGCCAAGACGCAGATCGACCAGGGCTCCGACGTG
Source organism: Mesorhizobium sp. M7A.F.Ca.US.006.04.2.1 (assembly GCF_004022915.1). Taxonomy (NCBI): domain Bacteria; kingdom Pseudomonadati; phylum Pseudomonadota; class Alphaproteobacteria; order Hyphomicrobiales; family Phyllobacteriaceae; genus Mesorhizobium; species Mesorhizobium sp. M7A.F.Ca.US.006.04.2.1. The sequence goes on along the minus strand of NZ_RZQA01000454.1, from coordinate 3,222 downwards.
GTCTATGCCGCGGCAGGCGGCACCGGCGTCGGCGTGCTGCAGGCGGCGGCAGATGCCGGCAAGCTCGGCATCGGCGTCGATTCCAACCAGAACGGCCTGCAGCCCGGCAAGGTACTGACCTCGATGCTGAAGCGCGTAGACGTCGCCGTCTACACCGCCTTCATGGACGGCAAGAACGGCACCTTCAAGGGCGGCGTCGAGAATCTCGGCCTCAAGGAAGGCGGCGTCGACTACGCCATGGACGAAAACAACAAGGCGCTGGTGACGGACGAGATGAAGGCGGCCGTCGAAAAAGCCAAGGCCGACATCATTGCCGGCAAGGTCGAAGTACACGACTATACGACTGACAACGCCTGCCCCTATTGAGCGGCACGAACACACAGCCATGATCTGCAAACCGCCGGGCGCCAGCCCGGCGGTTTTGCCTTTACCGGATCGAGCGAAACCTTCGCTCCGTGCCGGACACCGTTTCGAGATACAGATGCAGCCGACGATCGGACCCATGGGCGAGCACGACGTAGCAGCGGTCGCGCAACTGCGCCTGTCTGCCTTTTTCGAGGGAACCGGAAGGACTCTCGGGGAAGATGCTGCAGGGCTTCGCGACTTGATCGCCGGTGACGGTTTCGAGGCGGCATTCGTGGCCCGGATCGGCGACACCCCGGTCGGGACATGCCTGCTGGTCCGCCACGAATTGGAGCCCGCGCATGATCTGACGCCATGGCTGGCCGGGTTGGTTGTCGATGCAAGGTATCGACGCCAAGGCATCGCCACCGCGCTGGTCAAGGCAACGGAAGCCCATGCGGCGTCACGGGGCGTCGAGATGCTCTATCTCTACACATGGGATGCGCGTGGTTTCTACGCGGCCCTCGGCTGGAACATCGTTGAGATATGCAGTTCGGACGGCGAGACGATGGCTCTGATGTCTCGCCGGCCTCGCCTATAGCAGCTTCGCGACGAGACAACCGAGCGCGAACGCCACCATCAGTCCGGCGGCAACCACAAATCCACGCCGGCCGCCCAGCGCGTGGACGCCGACGCCGTATGGCCGCTGCGACAGGCTTCGGATCACGGTTGGCGGCCTGGCGTCGCTCAGGCCAGAACTACGCATCTGCGGCAGGTCGCCAATGCGCTGCGTGATCTGCTTCCAGCGCTCTTCGCCATCCCCCGGTTCGGCACGGTCGAAGACGTGCATGCGCTCGGCAAGTCGCACGACCTCGTCGCGGAAGGCCGGGTCGATCTCCAGATCACGTTCGGCCCGTTCGCGCTCCGCATCGTTCATCAGGCCACGCACATAGTCGCTGGCCCGTGCAATGCGATCGCTTTCACTGGCCATGGCGTGCGCCCTTCCCTTTTTCCTCACCAGTGCGGCGGCTTGGTTACAGGCACTTCATCTCCCGTCTGCTCCTCCAGCGCCAGGAAGCGATCCGTCAGCGCGTCGAGCTTGCGCTGCATGCGCTCGATCACTTTCCACTGCTCGGCGATCTGGCCGGACAGTTCCTCGATGGTCTTCTCCTGCTCGGCGGCGCGGATTTCCAGCGTCGTCAGCCGGTCGGCGGGTATGGTCATGTGAATTCCCCAGTCTTCACCGCGATGTCTTGCGCCGCGATGTCTTGCGCCGCAATGCGAATTTCGGCTCCGTCATACTAGCGAATGTGAAGGCCCCGGCCACGTTGCAAATTGACAAGCGCACCGGGATTTGTCGAGAGTGAACCTGCTCCGCCAATTGGCACGGGCGGAGCGTCATGCTAGGCGTTTTGACCAAGCGATAAAAAAATAAGAGTGGGACAGGCTGCATGGCGCAAGCCGCAATCGAGTTGATCGGCATCAACAAGAGTTTTGGTGCGGTGCGCGCCAACCGGGACATCAATCTTGAGATCGGTCGCGGCACGATCCACGGCATTGTCGGCGAGAACGGCGCTGGCAAGTCGACGCTGATGTCGATCCTCTACGGCTTCTACCAGGCCGACAGCGGCGAGATCCGCGTTGGCGGCCAGCCGGCTTCGATCAAGACCCCCAATGACGCCATCGCGCTCGGCATCGGCATGGTGCATCAGCACTTCATGCTGGTCGACAATTTCACAGTGCTGGAGAACGTCATCCTCGGCGCCGAAAGCGATGCGCTCTTGAAGAAGAGCATCGCCAAGGCGCGCTCCGAACTGGAGCGGCTGGAGCGTGAATACGGGCTGGAAGTCGATCCCGATGCAATCATCGAGGAACTGCCGGTCGGCCTGCAGCAGCGTGTCGAGATCCTGAAGGCGCTCTATCGCGGCGCCGAGATCCTGATCCTCGACGAACCGACGGGCGTTTTGACGCCGGCCGAAGCCGACCATCTGTTCCGCATCCTTCGGCAGTTGAAGGACCAGGGCAAGACGGTGGTGCTGATCACCCACAAATTGCGCGAGATCATGGCCATCACCGACACGGTGTCGGTCATGCGCCAGGGCACGATGGTGGCGACGCGCGAGACCAGGAAGACGACTGTCGAGGAACTGGCCGAGCTGATGGTCGGCCGGCGCGTGCTCTTGCGGGTCGAGAAGGGCGAGGCAGAGGCCGGCGCCGTCAAGCTCGCAGTCAAGAACCTGACGGTCAGGGATACGCGCGGCGTCACCATGGTCGACGACATCTCCTTCGATATCAGGGCCGGCGAGATCGTCGGCATCGCCGGTGTCGCCGGCAACGGACAATCCGAACTGCTCGAGGCGATTTCCGGCATCAGGCGTGCCGTTTCCGGCTCGGTCATGCTGGATGGCAAGCCGATCGACCTGACCGGTGCCGCCGACCCCGGAGAGTTGCGCGACCGTGGCCTGGCGCATGTGCCGGAGGACCGCCATCACGTCGGGCTGGTGCTGGCCTTCGAGGAGAACGAGAATTCGATCCTCGGCTATCACGATGATCCCCGCTATTTGAAGGGGCCGTTCCTCAACATCGATGCCATCCGCAACGATGCCAGGGACAAGATCGCCAAATACGACATCCGCCCGGCCGACTGCCGGCTGAAGACCGCCAATTTCTCCGGCGGCAACCAGCAGAAGATCGTGCTGGCACGGGAGATGGAACAGGACCCGGGCGTGCTGATCGTCGGCCAGCCGACACGCGGCGTCGATGTCGGCGCCATCGAGTTCATCCACAAGCGCCTGATCGCCATGCGCGATCAGGGCAAGGCGGTGCTGGTGGTGTCGGTCGAGCTGGACGAGATCCGTTCGCTGTCCGACCGTATCCTGG
>NZ_RZQA01000453.1:0-5140 GCF_004022915.1 Mesorhizobium sp. M7A.F.Ca.US.006.04.2.1 | reverse complement strand
GTGCTGGCCGGGGCGACGATGTGCATCCATGCTGCCGGCTGGCTGGAGGGCGGCCTCAGTGTCTCCTTCGAGAAACTGATCACCGACATCGAGGCGCTGCAGACGGTGGCTGAACTTTGTGCTGCGACGCCCGGCGACACCGACACGATTGGTTTCGAAGCTATCGCCGAGGTGCAGCCGGGCGGGCATTTCTTCTCGGCCAGCCACACCGTGGCCCGCTACCGCACCGCTTTCTACGAGCCGCTGGTGGCGGACTGGTCGAATTTCGGCAACTGGACGCAAAGCGGCTCGAAGACGGCGAGCGAGCGCGCCACCGGTGTCTGGAGGCGGGTGCTTGCCGATTTCGCGCCGCCGACCTCGGCCGTCGCCACATCAGGCGTGCTGGACGAGTTCATCGCGCGGCGCACGGCAGAGGGCGGAGCGGCGCCGGTGTCTTGAGGCTGGCTCCCGCTGATCGCCCTGGTTGTGGCGTGATCCGGAACCTATAGCGCCTCCCGCGCATTCAAGGCTGCGGCCGGTGCACTGCGCACCGGTGTGCTGTTTGAGGGGAGGACGACATGGGTTTCGACCAGTATCACGAACCGCCTGAAGAACTGTCGCAGGAGGTGCGGACCTTTGCCCGCATGATCACCTCGCTGATCGAGGAGGCGGAAGCGATCAGCTGGTACGAACAGCGCATGTCGGTGGAGAAGGACCCGCAGGCGCGCGCCATCATGAAGAACGCGCAGGGCGAGGAGTTCAAGCATTTCGGCATGGATCTCGAATTCCTGCTGCGCCAGAAGAAGGACTGGCGCGCGGAACTGAAGGAAATCCTGTTCACCACGGGCGACATCGTCAAGGCCGGGGAGCGAGGCGAGAAGAAGGTGGACTAGGGTATGTCGATATTCAGGTGAGGCCGGCCTGCAAACGACGGCTTTCTGCGCTTCCGGTGCTCACGGACCCGAATGTCCGCTCCGCTCCGGTTCTCAAAAGCCATCATTTTCGGCTCGGCCTGACCTGAATCTCAACACACCCTGGCTCAGCGTTTGACAAATTCGCCAGGTCCTGCTGCTGCGATTAATCGCTGTCGCGCGCGACCAGTTCCAGCGGCCAGACCTCGCGGATGATCCGCGGACCCTCCGGGCCGGCGAAGGCGGGAAGCGACGCCAGCAGCATTTCCGCGAGCCGTTGTCCCATCGGCTCCAGCGCCGGGCGGAAGGCGGTCAGGGCTGGCGAGAAATAGCGGCAGAGCGGCGTGTCGACGATGACGGTCACTGCCATGTCGTGACCCGGCCTGATACCCATCTCTGCCAGCGCCTTGCAGCCGCCCAGCGCCATCGCGTCATTGTTGAAGATGATGGCGGTCGGCGGAGCCTTGGAGCGCATCACCTGCGGCGTCACCCCGTAGCCGCCGGCCTCGTTGATGAAGCCGGACGCGATCAGCTCGGGGTCGACCTCGATGCCGTGCCGCCGCAAGGCCTTGCGATAGCCGGCCAAAAACAGATAGCCGAAATTGAGGTCGAGCGACGGGCGGACGGCGGCGATGCGGCGGTGGCCGCGCGCCACGAGGCGGTCGACCGCGTCGGCGCCGGCCTTCTCGAAATCGAGGTCGAGGGAAGGGTAGGACTTGGTTCCGGAGCGGCTGCGGCCGAGCGTGGCGAAGGGAAAGCCGGCCTGGGTGAGATAGTCGATGCGTTCATCCTCGCGCCGCGTCCAGGCCAGCAGCACCGCATCGGCGCGGCGCGTCTCGACGACGCGGCGCAGGCGCTCCTGCTGGTAGTCGCCCGGCGCGCCCATGACCACGGTCAGGTCGAGCCCGCTTTCCGCAAGCCTGGCCTGCAGCCCGATCAGGAACGGAATGAAGAACGGCTCGCCATATTGCTGGTCGCCCGGATGCGGCTGCAGCATGAAGGCGATCGAATGGGTGGCGCCTTGCCGCAGACTGCGGCCGGACTGGTTCGGCGAATAGTTGAGCGTCCTGGCCGCCTCGAGCACGCGCTGGCGCGTGTCGGCATTGACGTCGGCGCGGCCGTTCAGCGCCCGCGATACCGTGCCGATCGAAATGTTCAGGTGACGGGCAAGGTCATGAATGCTGGATGCCAAGTGACTGTACTCCCCTTGCTTGGCTAGCACCGGTAGCCGCTCAGGCCAAGGCGACAGGACGATTTTCACGAGCGGCCAATTGACATTCTACGCCTTCGGGTGTGTTCTCGTAAACGTTTACGGAAAAACGTTTACGGTCATGCCGTGGATGCCGTGACGATCGGTCTGGAGGGACCGAGCGGAGGAGGAGCGCCGGATGATCAATGCCGTCCTGGTCGGCTGCGGAGCGATGAGCAAGGCCTGGCTCGATGCCGCGCAGCAAGTCGACGGGCTCGCCATTGTCGGCCTTGTGGATCTCGATGCCGACAGGGCACGGGCGCGGGCGCACGAATACGGCCTCACCAATGCCGTCATCGGCAGCAGCCTCGATACCGTCCTCGATCAGATCAAACCGCAAGCGGTGTTCGATGTCGTGGTTCCCGCCGCCCGGCGCGCGGTCGCGCTGTCCGCCTTTGCGCACAATTGCCATCTGCTGACGGAAAAGCCGCTCGCCGACAGTCCGGAAAATGCGCGCGCCATCGTCGAGGCCGCGCGTCGCGCCGGGCGCATCCATGCGGTCGTGCAGAACCGCCGCTATGTCGCCAATGTCAGGCGCATCCGGAGGTTCCTGGACTCCGGCGCCATCGGTGCGCCGACCAGCATCCACGCCGACTTCTTCGTCGCGCCGCATTTCGGCGGTTTTCGCGAGGAGATGGCCCATGTGCTGCTGCTCGACATGGCGATCCACACCTTCGACGCCGCTCGCTACATGGTGAATGGCGAGCCGGCCGGCGTCTATTGCCAGGAATGGGAGCCGGCCAGTTCCTGGTACAGGCAGGGATCTTCGGCCAGCGCCGTCTTCGATCTCGGCGACGGCAAGGTCTTCACCTACGCCGGCAGCTGGTGCGCGGCCGGCTTCCGCACCAGTTGGGAAAGTGCATGGCGCATCGTTGCCGAGCGCGGCAGCCTCATCTGGGACGGTCATGACGATTTGAGGGCAGAAGCAGTGATGCCGGGCCGCGAGGGAATGTTCGACAAAACCCAGCCGATCGAGGTGCCGCCGCTCGATGCGTCCGATCGCGTCGGCGGCCATCTCGGCATTCTCCAGGATTTCATGCACGCCATCGAGACCGGCACCGAGCCGGAAACGCGCGGCGGCGACAACATCAAGAGCCTGGCCATGGTTTTTGGCGCCATCGAAAGCGCCGAGACCGGCCGCCGCGTGACAATCGCAGAGGAAGCACAATGACGCCGAACCCGCTTCTCGACATCCGGATCGGCACCATGGTGCGGGCCAATCTCGACGACCCGGCGGCTTACATCAAGCAGATCCTGCCGCTCGGCTTCGAGAGCATCCAGCCCTTCTTCTGGCAGACGCTGGGCGGCAAGGATTTGCCGCGGCTGGCCGGCCAGATCCGCGAGGCGATCGGCGATGCCGACGTCACCGTGTCCTCGCTCGGCGTGTTCGGCAATCCGCTGGAAGACGGCGAGGTCGATCGCGGCGTGCTCAAGGCCTGGGAGACGGTCATCGACAATGCGCATCTGTTCGGCACCTCGATGGTCAGCGGCTTCACCGGCCGCCTGCGCGGCAAGAAGCTGACCGACAGCCTGCCGCGCTTCAAGGAGGTCTGGGGACCGCTGGCCAGACGCGCCGCCGACAAGGGCGTGCGCATCGCCTTCGAGAACTGCGCGATGGACGGCAACTGGGCCGCCGGCGACTGGAACATCGCCCACAATCCGGACGCCTGGGAGCTGATGTTCAACGAAGTGCCGGACGACAATCTCGGGCTGGAATGGGAGCCCTGCCACCAGCTCGTCTATCTGATCGATCCGATGCCGCAGATCCGCAAATGGGCGCCGCGCATCTTCCACGTCCACGGCAAGGACGCGACGGTGCGCTGGGATGTCATCCGCGAGCATGGCGTGTTCGGCCGGCTGCCCTTCGTGCAAATGCGAACGCCGGGCTTCGGCGACAGCGACTGGACGCGGGTGATCAGCGAATTGCGGCTGGCCGGCTACAAGGGGGCCATCGATATCGAAGGTTGGCACGACCCGGTCTATCGCGGCGACCTCGAGATCACCGGCCAGGTGCGGGCGCTGGAATATCTCAAGCAATGCCGGGGAGGGGCCAGCTACCTGCCGAACCCGATGTGAGGATCGGCCGGCGGGAGGAGCCGGCCGGGATGTCTGCAACGCACATTGCCGAAGCGAATGTCGAAACCCCTCGCTTGCGAGGACAAAAAGGGAGGATAAGTGCATGAGCATGACGATGAGAAGGACAGTTCTGCGCTCGACCGTCGTGGCCGCCGCCACGGTGCTTGCCGCTGCGATCTCCACCTTGCCCGCGCAGGCGCTCGACGCCAAATGGTGCAAGGACGTCCACATCCGTTTCTTCGTCGGCGGCGCCGAGGGCGACGCTTTCGGCACCATCGTCTACAATGGCGCCAAGCAGGCAGAGGCCGATCTGGGGCCGAAGGTCGACTACATCTTCTCCCAGTGGGACATCGAAAAGATGGTTCAGCAACTGCGCGAGGCCGTCGCGGTCAAGCCCAACGGCATCGCCATGATGGGCCATCCGGGCGATGCATCGATCATGCCGCTCGCCGAACAGGCGCACAAGGATGGCATCAAGATGATGTACCAGAACGTGCCTGTGCCGAAGGTGGTGGAAGCGTTCGGCGGCGGCTATGTCGGCGCCCAGCAGGAACAGCAGGGCCGCGCGCTCGGCGCCGAGGCGTTCAAACTGGGCAGGCTGAAGGCCGGCGACAAGGCGATCATGATCGGTCCGTTCGAAAACGAAAGTCGCGGCGCGCGCGAACGTGGCACGGTGGCGGCGCTCAAGGAAGCCGGCGTCGAGGTCATCCAGTTGTCCTCACCGCCGAGCGGCGAATGGGCGTCCGATCCCAACCTGGCCATTCCGGTGATCACCGCGGCGCTGCTCAACAATCCCGACGTCAAGGCGGTCGGCTATCCCGGCGGGCAGATGCTCGGCAATGTCTCGACCTATATGCAGGCGGCCGGACGCAAGGCGGGCGAGATCTTCAATTTCGGCTTCGACACCAGCCCGCAGATCGTCGAG
>NZ_RZQA01000452.1:0-5240 GCF_004022915.1 Mesorhizobium sp. M7A.F.Ca.US.006.04.2.1 | reverse complement strand
GGACATGGCGGGTTTCCAGAAGCAGTGCTTCGAGCGCCTCGGCGCAATCGGCCAGGATCGAAACCGTCGCCGGGCGGCGGGCAAGCTGGTCCGCGCCGATATCGATGCGGATCAGGTTGGCGGGCAGGACGAAGCCGCCATCGCTGTAGCCGTCATAGTCGGTCGGGCCGAATTCGGTGCCGGCGGCAATGACCAGGTCGGCGTCGGCCATCAGCGCCCGTACTGTCTTCAGGCTGGGACTGGCCGGCACGCAAAGCGGATGACCATGCAGCAGGCCGCGCGCATTGGTGGTCTGGACGACCGGCGCCCCCAGCCGTTCGGCCAGACGCCGCAGTGGCGCTTCGGCGCGTTTGGCGCCGCCGCCGACCAGGATCAGCGGGCGGCGCGCTGCACTGATGAGTTTGGCCGCGTTGGCAATTGCGACACCTTCCGGCACGGGCGGCGTCACATTGCTCAGCATGGCAGCGATGCCATCCGCCGGCTTGACCATGACGTCGGTCGGGATCTCGATATGTACCGGGCCGGGCCGGGCCGATGAAAACAGGGCGAAGGCCTGCGCCAGCGCGCCGGGCAATTCGCCAGCCTCGGTAACGCGCTGCGAAAACAGCGCCACCTTCTCCATCATGCCGCGCTGATCCGGCAATTCGTGCAGATGGCCCAGCCCCTTGCCCAGCGTCGGCGTGGCGTTGACGCCTGAGATCACCAGCATCGGCACCGAATCGGCGCGTGCCTGCCCCATGGCGGTGATGGTGTTGGTCAGCCCCGGTCCGGTGATGACGAAGGCGACGCCCGGTCTGCCGCTGGCGCGTGCGTAGCCATCGGCCATGAAGCCGGCGCCCTGTTCGTGACGCGGTGTGACGTGGCGGATCTTGGAGCGCGCTAGCCCGCGGTAGAGTTCTACCGTGTGGACGCCGGGAATCCCGAAGACCGTGTCGACGCCATGGGCTTCGAGCAGCGAAATGAGCGCTTCGCCGAGTGTCGTCATTGGTTTTCCTCCCCTTCCGGCGCGAGGCCTAGTTCGGCCTCGACGGCCTTGATGCCGATCGCCGCCAATTCGCCGGGCGAGAACATCTCGCCGGCCAGGCAGCCTTCGATCCAGAGTCCGTCGATGATCGCATTAATCGCGATGGCATGGTGGCGCAATTGGCTTGCGTCCGATTTGCGCCGTTCGGCGGCGAGCACCTCGGCCACAACCGCTTCCACCTCATTGCGAAAACCAAGGTAGCCTTCGCGGTGGGCGTGGGCCAAGGTCGGATCCGCTCTGGCGCGGCCGATGAAGGTTGCCCAGAGCGAAAACACCCGCGCGTCGATAATCGGCGCATTGAGGTTGGCGGTGACGAAAGCCGCAAGGCGCTGGCGAGGCGAGGCATTCTCCATGACCAAAGCCGCTTTCGCCTGCTCGGTCATGCGGCCCATCAGCGCTGCATAGGCTTCCTGCAGCAATTCTTCCTTGCCGGGAAAATAGTGCCGGATCAGCCCGGCGGTGACGCCGGCACGCAATGCGATGGTGCGCAAGGTGGCGCCCTGCAGGCCATGTTCCGCCACGCTGTCCAGAGTGGCCTCGATCAGATCCTGCCGCCGCCGCTCCTCGCCCTCGCGACGGAACCTGCGGCGGGATGGCATATTCATTGGCGCAGGATCGGTCGCGTCAGGCATGTCGGCCCGCCCTCGCAGGCGATGCAGAGCGCATCCGCCTCGAAGATTTCGACCGTGCAGCCGGCGGCTTCCATCGCGGCTTTGGTCTTTGGAAAGCCCGCGACGGCAATGATCTTGTGTGGGCTGGTCGGCAGCACGTTCAGGCTAAGGCCGTTGGAAGCCGCGAACTCTTCGGCGTCGCCTTCGACCAGCCGGATGTTACGCGCCTTCAGCATCTGATAGAATGGGGCCGGCAAAAGCGGTGAATGGACCAGTGCGAGGTCGTCGGCCAGCGGGCTGATCACCGACATCAGATGCAGGCACGCTTCTTCGCCTTGCCACAGCGGAAGATCAAAGCCGTAGACGGAAACGCCCAGCGGCGTCAGCAGGTTGGAAACCTGCTGGATGCCTTCCTGGTTGGAGCGGACACCGCGCCCGATCACCAGCGTACGGGCATCGAGCCATACGCAATCACCGCCTTCGACCTGGCCAGGAACCTCGACGCGGCCCAGGATTGGAATGCCCAGCCTTCGGTAGGTTTCCTCATGCAGCGAGGGCTCCCTGGCGCGCAACGGCTTGCCCATGGACAGAATCAGCGCGCCGCGATCGGTCATCAGCGACGGGTCGTGCGTGAACACCGAGTCCGAAAGTCCATCCGCCGTGTCCTCGATCCATTCGATTTCGGCACCGGAAGCCGCCACCAGTTCAGCAAGGAGCGCGTGCTGCGATGCCGCTTTCGCCGGATTGAATCCCGGGCCATAGTGCCAGGCAACCCTGTCGGCATTGCGCATGGCGTTGGCCGCCGACCGCATCAGCACGCGGCGCAGCGGCGCCGCCATGGACTGTGATCCGAAAGCGCTCATCGAAGTCCTTTTTCGCTGAAAAAAATCGAGAAAATTTCATGGAAGGCTATTTATACACTTGCACAACAAGCTCGCAAGTGCCGTAATAAGCAGGATTGACGGGCTCTCGCCGTTGGGTCCATGCTGAAGTCTGGAGCGGGGCAGTACAGCGTATATGTTGATTAGCCGGATACACGTTCGACGAACCGCAGCCGACCCGATAGAGGTCACCCGGTGAGCGTGGTGGAAGCTGCCGCAGTCCGATCCGGCAAGGCGCAGGACGGCGCCGCCGAAGCCATCCATGTCGAGAACCTGCACAAGAAGTTCGGTGAGCTGCATGTGCTGAAGGGCGTCTCGCTGTCAGCGCGCGACGGCGAGGTCATCGCCATCATCGGCGGCTCGGGGTCCGGCAAGTCGACCCTGCTGCGCTGCATCAACTGCCTGGAAAACCCGACCAGCGGCATCATTCGCGTCAATGGCGAGGAGATCAAACTCAAGGCCGACAGCCACGGCCACACCATTCCGGCCGACCGCAAGCAGATCGAGCGCATCCGCTCCAAGCTCGGCATGGTGTTCCAAAACTTCAACCTGTGGAGCCACATGACGCTGATCGAAAACGTCATCGAGGTTCCGGTGCATGTGCTTGGCGTCAAGCGCGATGTGGCGATCGGCGAGGCCGAGAGGCTGCTCGCCCGTGTCGGTCTGGCTGAAAAGCGCGACGTCTATCCGGCCTATCTGTCGGGCGGCCAGCAGCAGCGCGCCGCGATCGCCCGGGCGCTGGCCATCAATCCGCGCGTCATGCTGTTCGACGAGCCCACCTCCGCGCTCGATCCCGAACTGGTCGGCGAGGTGCTGAAGGTGATCGGCGACCTGGCGCGCGAAGGCCGCACCATGGTGCTGGTCACCCACGAGATGAAGTTCGCCCGCGAGGTCGCGACCCATGTCGTCTACCTCTACAACGGGCTGGTCGAGGAAGAAGGGCCGCCGGAGCAGATCTTCGGCGCACCGAAATCCGAAAGGCTGAAGCAGTTCATCCGCAACATCGGCTAGGCAAGCCGGGACGGAAGAAAACCGGGAACCAACAACAAACTGGGAGTCATGAAATGAAGACCGTTCTGAAGACATTTGCCGCAGCGCTGCTGCTCGGCGTCGCCGCCATGGGCGTGGCCAAGGCCGATCCGGTCAAGATCGGCGTCGCCGCCGAGCCTTATCCGCCCTTCACCTCGCCCGATGCTTCGGGCAAATGGATCGGCTGGGAGATCGACTTCATCGACGCCGTCTGCGCCGAGGAGAAGCTCGATTGCGTCATCACCCCGGTTGCCTGGGACGGCATCATCCCGGCTCTGACGACCAAGAAGATCGACCTCATCGTCTCCTCGATGTCGATCACCGCCGAACGCGCGAAGACGATCGATTTCTCGGACAAGTACTATAACACGCCGACCGCGATCATCGGCCCGAAGGACCAGAAATTCGGCTCCGCTCCGGACGACCTCAAGGGCAAGATCGTCGGCGTGCAAGTGTCGACGGTGCACGCTGTCTACGCCAAGAAGCACTTTGGCAGCACAGCCTCCGAGATCAAGGAATACCAGACCCAGGACGAGGCCAACAACGATCTGGCCGCCGGCCGTCTCGACGCGGTGCAGGCCGATTCCATCGCGCTTGGCGAATTCCTCAAATCCGACCAGGGCAAAGCCTGCTGCGACCTGAAGGGCATGGTCGCTCCCGATGACGAAGTGCTCGGACCGGGCGTCGGCGCCGGCGTGCGCAAGGAAGACACCGACCTGAAGGGCAAAATCAACGCCGGCATCAAGGCGATCCGCGCCAACGGCAAATATGACGAGATCTCGAAGAAATACTTCGATTTCGACATTTACGGCGGCGGCGGCGCGCAGTCGAACTGACGATCCTCGTATGAGCTGTGGGGTGTGGCGTCGCGCCATGCCCCACCTGCTCGATCTTTCCCAGGCATGTTTGCCGCCGACGCAGCCGTCGGCGGTTAGTCAGCACTTCGGGGGCGACGCTGATCGACGCACTTCTTTCGGCCTCCGCGGCCGGCATCACCGAGCTTCTCTCGCCCTACCCGCCAGGCTGGGGCGGGGCGCTTCTGGTTGGGCTGCTGCATTCGATCGAGATCGCGCTGGGCGCCACGTGCCTCGGCCTTCTGATCGGCACCGGCGGCGCCTATGGCAAGCTTTATGGCGGGCCGGTGGTGCGCGATCTCCTGGCGGTTTACACCACCATCGTGCGCGCCGTGCCCGAACTGGTGCTGATCCTGCTGCTCTATTACGCCGGCACCGACCTGATCAATCAGGCGCTGACGGCCATGGGTTATCAGCGCGTCGACGTGAGCGGCCTTGCCGCCGGCATCGCCGTGCTCGGCTTCGTCCAGGGCGCCTATTCGACAGAGGTGATACGCGGCGCGATCCTGGCCATTCCGCAGGGCCAGATCGAAGCCGCCCGCGCCTATGGAATGTCTCCGGGCCTGATGTTGCGGCGCATCACCTTGCCGTCAATGCTGCCCTTCGCTATTCCGGGCCTCGCCAATCTCTGGCTGATCGCCACCAAGGACACCGCGCTATTGGCTGTTGTCGGCTTCTACGAGCTGGCGCTGGCAACGCGGCAGGCAGCGGGCGTCACCAAGGCCTATTTCACCTTCTTTTTCGCGGCGGGCGTGCTCTATCTGCTTTTGTCGCTGTTTTCCAACCTCGTTATCGGCCGGGTCGAGACCTGGTCGCGGCGCGGCATGCCTTCGCTCAAGGA
>NZ_RZQA01000451.1:0-5252 GCF_004022915.1 Mesorhizobium sp. M7A.F.Ca.US.006.04.2.1 | reverse complement strand
GCGAAGAGCCGGGTCCGGCAGGACAGAGGGGGGCGCCGCAGGGTGCCGTCATCTATCGTTGGCATTGTTGCTTACAGCCGTATCGCTCGTATTGCCCGCCCCCGCCTGCGCACACGCCTCCGATCAGGGCCACGTCCTGCTGTTGCCGACCGGCTACTATCTGGTTGGAGGCGCTTTCGCCGTGGCGATCAGCTTCCTCGTCCTGGCGCTGCTGCCGGCGGCTTCGCTTGACCGCTTCTGGCGCCGACGCCTGCCGCTGTTCACCTTCGGCGACAGCGCCCGCGCCGCCATCAGCCTGATATCCTTTGCCGGCTTTGCAATTCTCATTGCCGCCGGCCTGTTCGGCAGCCGCGACCCACTCTCCAATCCGCTGCCGCTGCTGATCTGGACACTGATGTGGGCCGGCCTCACGCTGCTGCAGGGCGTCTTCGGCGACCTCTGGTCGTGGCTCAATCCCTGGTACGGGCCCTGGCGTCTGATCTCACGTCTCTTGCGCGCGGGCGATGAAGGGATACCGCGGCTTCCCCGATGGCTCGGTTGCTGGCCAGCGTTCATCCTGTTTTTCGCCTTTGCCTGGTTCGAACTCATCGATCCGGCGCCCGACGATCCGGCGCGGCTGGCATATGCTGCCGGCTTCTATTGGCTGCTCACCCTCATTGCCATGCTGGCATTCGGCTATCGCGGCTGGAGCCGCGGCGGAGAATTCCTGACGGTCTTCTTCTCCATGGTGGCGCGCTTCGCGCCCATCGAGCGCAACGACGCCGGCCGGCTCGCGCTCTGCTGGCCCGGCGCCAAGCTGCTTGCCGCCGAACCGTTGCCGCCCAGCGGCATCGCCTTCCTGTTGCTTGCGCTGTCGTCGGTGTCCTTCGACGGCCTGTCCAAAACCTTCTTCTGGCTCGGCCTGTTCGGCATCAACCCGCTCGAATTTCCCGGCCGCACGGCGCTGATCGGCAGCGGCACTTTCGGGCTGATCCTGACATTCGCGCTGCTGGCGGCGGTGTTCCTGCTTGCCGTCTGGCTCGGCCAACGTCTTGCCGGCAGCGACCACATTCTTAACCAGGCGGCCGGTCAGCTGGTGTGGTCGATCGTGCCGATCGCGCTTGCCTATCACATTGCGCATTATCTGACGGCGCTGCTCGTCGACGGCCAATATGCGCTTGCGGCACTTTCCGATCCGTTCGCGATGGGCTGGAACCTGTTCGGCACCGCCGATATGCAGATTGAGGCCGGCATCGTTGCGGGGGCGGACTCTGCGTGGTGGCTGTGGAATATCCAGGCCGGCGCCATCATCCTGGGCCATGTGCTCGCCGTCCTCGTCGCTCACGGCTTCGCCTGGCGCCTGCACCCACAGCCCTCCCGCGCGGCCCTCAGCCAGTTCCCGCTTACCTTGCTGATGATCGCCTACACCGTCTTCGGCCTCTGGTTGCTTGCCACGCCGACTGTCGGATGAGAAAAGGCGACCAGCATGCCTTCGGGGAAAGCCCGCTTGCCACGTCGGGGCTTTGGTGATTTAGTTTGTACACATGCGATTTTTTGCCTCGTTGCAGCCAGTCAAAACTCAAAAACAGGGGAACTGCCGTGACTGACAAGAATGGGTTTTTCGATCTCTCCAGATCCACGCTCACCCGCCGCACCGCACTGAAAGGTCTGGCCGCAGGCGCCGGCCTCGGCCTTGCCCCTGGCTTCGTCCGCTATTCCCAGGCGCAGAGTTCGGCGCCGATCAAGATCGGCTTCCAGTCGCACCGCACCGGCATCGGCGCTGCCTATGGCCGCTGGTACGAAAAGACGACAGCTGCCGCAGTCAAGGCGATCAATGCAGCCGGCGGCATCAATGGCCGCCAGGTCGAGGTGATCATCGAGGATGACGGCACCGATCCCGGCCGTGGCGCCGAGGTGGTCGGCAAGTTCGCCACCCAGCACAAAACCGACATCGTCTTCGGCACGCTGTTCTCGCATGTCGTCATCGGCTCGGCGCCCGCCGCCGGCGAAAACAAGATGCCCTATTTCGTCGTCAGCGAAGGCCATCACGTCGCCTCGACCAAGCTGAACCGCTATGTCTTCCAGCCCGGCATCACCGACGTGAAGAGCCAGATCCAGTCGATGGCGCCGTGGATCGCGGCTAACGCCGGCAAGAAGGTGACGCAGATCTTCCCGGATTTCGCCTTCGGCTACGACCACCGCGACTACCTGCCGCCGGCGCTGAAGGCGCAAGGCGGCGAGGTCATCGCGCAGATCGCCATCCCGCCGACGGAATCATCCTTCACCAAGTATTTTCCGCAGATCCCGGCCGAGACCGAGGTGATCTACCACGTCATGGTCGGCCCGGCCGTGCTCACCTTCGTCAAGGAGCTTGGTGAGTTCTACGGCTCCAACCGGCCGCAACTGTTCGGCTTCATCGATTCGCTCGAAGCCACCGACATCAACAGCCCCGGCCTCGAATTCCTCGATGGCAGCCATTTCTGGGAAGGCTCGCCGCGCTATGCGCAGGCCGATGATTCCGAGGCGCAGAAGGCCTATCGCGCTGCTGTCGGCATCGACGACAATGGCGCCGCCGTCGGCGACCCCAAGGACGTCTCCACCGCCGCCCACATGTTCGGCTGCTGGGAAACGCTCTACGTCGTCAAGAAGGCGATGGAGGACGCCGGCTACAAGGGACCGGAAGACCGCGCCAAGCTGGTCGAGGCGACCGAGGCGCTGACCGAATTCGCCGAAGGTCCGGAACATCCGCAGGGACCGAAGACCTTCAACGGCAAGATCCACCAGTGCTTTGGCATCCAGAACATCTCCAAGATCGAAGGCGGCAAGCTCAAGGTCGTGCACAAGACCAAGATCGAGGACGGACTTTACGAGGCCGAAGGGGATTACACGACGCAGGCGCTGTGAGCTGCTCCAGCACAAGCGTGAGCGCCAGGCCGCCCCCCTCTGTCCTGCCGGACCCGGCCCTTCGCTGTCGCTCCGGGCGTTCGTCGTTCGGAAAGCCAAGCAATTGGCTTTCCGTCCGCTGCGCGGACCACTCCTCACCCCCCGCAGGGGCGCGATTGCGCTATCGCTGAGCGTGTAGCATGCACTTCGGTCCCCACCTCCTCCTCGCCGCCCTCGAAGGCCTCGTCACCTCAGCCGTGCTGGCGCTGACCGCGCTCGGCCTGTCCTTGGTGTTCGGCGTCATGCGGGTGGTCAATGTCGCGCATGGTGAGTTCTTCATGCTGGGCGCCGTGCTCGCCTGGGCGATCACCACAGCCATTGGCGGCCACCCCGCGCTCGGCTTCCTGGCCGCACTTGTGATTGCTCCGCTGATCGTCGGCGCCATTGCGCTGGTCGCCGAACGGCTGGTGCTGCGCCGGCTCAACTACAATCCGGAAGCCACCATCGTCGCCACCATCGGCATGCTTTACATCATCCAGCAGCTGGCGCTGACCTTCTACGGTCCGGAGGCGCGGCCGGTGGAGCCGCCGTTCAGCTACCGTATCCTTTTGCCGTGGTTCGGCTACTCCGGCTACAAACTGTCTGTCATCGCCGCCTCCGCGCTGCTGCTCACCGCGACATGGCTGGTGCTGACGCGCACCAGGATCGGCCTCGTCATGCGCGCCACGCAGTATGACAGCGAGACGGCGCAGGCCTTCGGCATCCCCGTCGGCCGCGTCTATGGCGGCGTCTTCGCGCTTGGCGCCATGCTGGCGGCCATTGCCGCAGTGCTGATCGTGCCGATCAGCCAGGCGCATTATCTGATGGGGCAGGACCCGCTGCTGCTCTCCTTCATCGTCGTCATCATCGGCGGCCTCGGCTCGCTGCGCGGCACGGTCGTCGCCGCCGTGCTGATCGGTCTCTCCGACGGCATCATCTCGATGTTCTTCTCGCCGACGCTGGCCAAGATCATCGCCACGCTGCTGGTCGCCATGGTGCTGGTGTTCCGTCCGCAAGGCTTGTTCGGGACGAGGTCGCGATGAGCGAAGCTTCGCCGGTAAAAGCCTATGCCCTGCATCTCGGCGTCGTCGGGCTGCTTTTCGTGCTGAGCTTCCTGCTGCCGGAATACTATCACGGCCTGCTCGCCCGCATCATGGTGCTGGCGGTGTTCGCCATGGGCTACAACATGCTGTTCGGCTATGTCGGCCTGCTCAGCCTCGGCCATGCCATGTTCTTTGCCGCCGGGCTCTATGGCGCCGGCCTTGCAGTCATCCAGCTCGGCTGGAGCGTACCAGCGGCGTTCGCCGCCGGGCTTGCCTGTGGTGTTGTTGTGTCACTCGTGATCGGCCTGCTGGCGCTGCGCACCACGGGCGTCGCCTTCATGATCGTCACCATGATGTTCGCGCAAGTGTTCTACCTCCTCATCCTCTACTTCGCGACGTGGACCGGCGGCGACCAGGGCATGGTCGTGACGCAGCCGGCCCGTGTGCTCACCTTCGGCGCGACGTCGCTCGAGCTCACCAATCCGACCGTTCGCTACATGACGGCGCTGGCGCTGTTTTCGATCGTGCTTCTCGTCACATTGGCCATCGTCCGCTCCCGGTATGGCCGCGTGCTGGTCGCCATCCGCGAGAACGAAGAGCGGACGAAGATGCTGGGATACGACACTTTCTCCAACAAGCTCGCCGCCGTCGTCATCTCCGGCATCATCTGCGCCGGCTCGGGTGCCGCCTATGCGCTGCTGTTCGGCTATGTCGGATCGAGCTTCGCGTCGGTGCAGTATTCGATCCTGCCGCTGCTGTGGGTGCTGCTGGGCGGTGCTGCAACAACGCTCGGGCCGCTGATCGGCACGCTGTTCATGTACTATGTCATCGATATCACCAGCGGCTACACCTCCGCCTATCTGCTGATTGTGGGCATCGCGCTGATCCTGCTTGTGCTGTTTTTCCCCAAAGGCATTCTGGGCAGCATTAGGCAGCGCTGGCTCGGGTGGCTGCCATGATGCCGCTTTTGACCACCAAGGGCCTTTCTCGCGACTTCGGCGGCCTGCGTGCCGTCGACCGTGTGGATTTCTCCTTGATGCCGGGCGAAATCCGCGCCGTGATCGGCCCCAATGGAGCGGGGAAGACCACCTTCGTCAGCCTGGTCAGCGGCCGCATCCAGCCGTCTGCCGGCATGATCGTCTTCGACGGCGCCGACATCACCAATCTGCCTGCCTATGTCAGGGTCCGCAGGGGGATCGCCTACACCTTCCAGCTCACCAGCGTCTATGCCAACCTGTCCGTCTACGCCAACGTCGCGCTGCCCGCGCAACTGACGCTGCGGCATGGCAGCCATTCCAGGAGCGCGAT
>NZ_RZQA01000450.1:0-5253 GCF_004022915.1 Mesorhizobium sp. M7A.F.Ca.US.006.04.2.1 | reverse complement strand
ATGAAGAGCTGAAGGACCGCGCGCTGCGCGTGGCGGCCGAGATGGAAAACCTGCGTCGCCGCACGGCGCGCGATGTTCACGATGCGCGCACCTACGCGGTCGCGAATTTCGCCCGCGACATGCTTTCGGTGTCGGACAATCTGCGCCGCGCGCTGGATGCGATTCCCGCCGAGGCCAAGGCATCGGGTGACGCCGGCTTCAAGGCGCTGATCGAAGGCGTCGACCTCACCGAGCGCGCCATGCTGTCGGCGCTGGAACGGCATGGGGTCAAGAAGCTCGCGCCGGAAGGCGAGAAGTTCGATCCCAATTTCCACCAGGCGATGTTCGAAGTGCCCAATCCGGACGTCCCGGCCAACACCGTGGTCCAGGTCGTGCAGCCGGGCTATTCGATCGGCGACCGCGTGCTGCGCCCGGCTATGGTCGGCGTCGCCAAAGGCGGTCCGAAGTTTGCCGCCGCTGAAGCGCCGGTCGAGCCGGGGCCGGTAAACGAGCAGGCTGAGAAAGATGCATAGTTAAGGGAGTAGGGGAGTAGGGCAGTAGGGCAGTAGGGCAGTAGGGAAAAGGGCAATCGCACCTTCCGTGCGGCTTCGTGCTAAACATACTGCCCTACTGCCCTACTGCCTTATTCCCTTACTCCCCTGGCCTGCAATGAACCCCATCGCGCTTCTCGACTATGCCGGTGTCGCCGTCTTCGCGGCGACCGGAGCGCTTGCGGCTTCGCGCAAGCAGCTCGACATTATCGGCTTCCTGTTCCTGGCCAGCGTCACCGGGATAGGTGGCGGCACGCTTCGCGACGTCATCCTCAACCTGCCGGTTTTCTGGGTCGCCAACTCCGGCTATGTGCTGGTCTGCGCCGCGGTTGCGGTGCTGGTCTTCTTCAGCGCGCATCGTGTCGAATCGCGCTGGAAATGGCTGCTCTGGCTCGACGCCATCGGGCTCGCCGCTTTTTCGGTGATGGGCGCGGCCAAGGGGCTTGCGATTACCGGTTCGACGGTCGTCTCAGTCATCACCGGCGTGCTCACCGCCACTTTCGGCGGCATTCTGCGCGATCTCCTTGCCGGCGAGCCATCGGTGCTGCTCAGGCCCGAAATCTATGTCACGGCGGCCCTTGCAGGTGCCGGCCTTTACACGCTTGGCGATCTTGCCGGACTGCCGCCGCTCGCCTCGGACCTTGCCGGTTTTGCGGCGGCGTTCCTTGTGCGTGGCGGCGCGCTCAAATTCGGCTGGTCGTTTCCGTCCTACAAGAGCCGGCCCGGCAGGCGGCCGGAAGATATTTTGTGAAAAGGAAGCGAATAGCGAATAGGGGTTGAACGAGATAGCTCCCGCTACTTTCTATTCGCTAGCCTCACGCAGCGAAGCGCTGGGCTTCCCCGCCATAATAGTTGACGTAGCGTGCGCCGATCTCCTTGACCGGCATCACGACGAACACATCGACCGTCGAGAATTCGCGATCGATGACGCAGCCGTCGCCGATGCGGGCGCCGACGCGCAGATAGCCCTTGACCAGAGGCGGCATCGCGGCGATCGCCGCCTTGGCATTGACCGCCTCGATAGGCATCAGGTCCATCGAGCAGTAGCGCCCGGAGACCGCGCGCACGTCCCAGGCCGAATTCGTGCGGCAGTGGTGGGCGAGGTAGGTGAGCGCCTCGGCATGCGCCGCCGGCACGGTGCCGTGAAAGGAAGCGCAACCGGTCATCACACCGATTTCATAATGGTTGATGTAAGCCCAGATGCCTTGCCACAACGCTTCGATGGTGCGCTTCGAGCGGTATTCCGGCAAAACGCAGGAGCGGCCGAGTTCAAGGAAACGCTGGCCGGGGTGACGGGCAATGAGCTTGGTCAGCTCGAATTCACCTTCGGAATAGAAACCGCCGGCCGTGGCCGCGATTTCTTGCCGCAGCAGCCGATATGTGCCGACGATGCGGCGATGTTCGGGACCGGAAAGCGTGGTGTCCAAAACCAGCAGATGGTCGCAGAGCGGATCGAACCGGTCGGCGTCACGGCGGTCATGGGCCTGGAACAGGTCCTTCCTGGCGCCAAGTTCGTCGTAGAACACCCGGTAGCGCACTTCCTGCGCGGCCGCGATCTCGGCCTCGTTGCGAGCGAGCCGCACTTCAAGATTGCCTATACGGCCCAGTGCGGCGCCCTTTATGACGGAATCGACGTTACGTCCGGCAAGCAAGGCGCTGCTGGCGTTCGGCCGAGTGTCACATTCCGGCATAACTGTATGCACGAGTGATTCTCCTTCGAGCCATCCCTCTTGGCACGGGGATACGGTGTAGGTGCAACAGGATTGTGACAGTACCGTGATACGACGTCGTGGGCAATACTTCGTCGGCTGGCGAATACGATCAACCGGCTACGTTTAAGTGATCGCCCGGTGCGGAATGGGCGGTGGAAAGCTCAGGCCGCGACGACCTGGCCCTCGACGGCATTGACCAGCGCCTCGGGGTCGAGCGGCTTGGTGACAAAGCCGCTGGCGCCATGGGCCAACACCGCATGGCGGGTCTTTTCCTGGCTGTCGGCCGACAGCACCATGATCGGCACCGGCCGCACGGCACTTTCTTCCTCATGGCGGCGGATGGCGGCAATCGCGTCCAGCCCGTCCATGACCGGCATGTGCAGATCCATCAAGACCACGTCGAAGCGGTCCTTGTGCGCGGCGCCGGTGACAGCCTCGACGGCCGCCTTGCCGTTGCCGACCACCCTGACGCGATGCCCCGCCTTCAGCAGCGTGGCGCGGGCCAGCATGGCATTGATGTCATTGTCCTCGGCGATCAGCACCGACAGGCCGCGCTGGCGGTTGCCGACGGCGCGCAGTGTCGGCGCGCCGCGCTTTTCCGGCTGCGGCGGGCCGAGGCTCGGAGCATGGCTGCTCAACAGTACACGCAAAAGTGTTCCGCCGCGCACCGGCCTGGCCAGGAAGGTTGCGTAGCCGCTGGCGCGGAACTCGCCAAGCATGCCGCGATCTGTCGGCGCGATCAGCGTGATCGCCTCACAGTCGGAGAAACCGCTCTGGCGCAGGCGCTTGAGCAGCCTTCCGTCGCCTTCCTCCATCGCTGCATCGACCAGGATCGCGTCGCAGCCGGCGGCGAAAGGCGCGGCCTGTGCGGCGGTGGTGGCGATGTCGACCGCGCCACCGTTGGCACGGATGGTGCGGGCGATGGCGTCGGCCTCGACGGCGTTCTTCGACAGGATCACCACGCGTCTGCCCGAGAGAGCATTCTGGCGGCCCTGCGGCGCTTCGGTGGCCGCTGTCGCAGGGACTTCGAAGACGAACTCGGATCCCTGGCCGAGCCGGCTGGATACCGAGATCGTGCCACCCATGGCGGCCACCAGGCGCCTGGAGATGGCAAGGCCGAGGCCGGCCCCGCCATGTGTGCGTGTCGACGTGCCGTCGGCCTGCTCGAACTCCTCGAAAATGCGCTCCAGGTCGGCATCATGCAGGCCCGGACCGGTATCGGCGATGGTAAAGCATATGCGGTCGCTGGTTTCGGTGCGTGCGCGTGCAATGCTCACCAGCACGCCGCCGCTGTCGGTGAACTTGATGGCGTTGCCGATGAGGTTGAGAAGCACCTGCCTGACCTTGCCTGGATCGGCGGTGATCAATTGCGGCACGTCGGGTTCGACATGACAACCCAGCCCGATATCCTTGGCGAAGGCGCGCGCCGCCAGCAATTCGATGATGTTGTCGGCGATCTCGCGCACCGACATCGGCTGCGGCTCCGGGTCGAAACGCCCGGCTTCGATCTTGGAATAGTCGAGAAGATCCTCGATCAGGGCAAGCAATGCGCTGGCTGAGGTCGAGACGGCGCCGACATAGGTCTGCTGCTCCGGCGACAGGCTGGTGTCGGCGAGCAACCTGGCCATGCCCATGATGCCGTTCATCGGGGTGCGGATTTCATGGCTGACGGTGGCGAGGAAACGCGATTTGGCCTGGCTGGCATATTCGGCCCGTTCGCGTGCGGTGATCAGCGAGGACTCGGCGCGTTTGCGGGCGGTGATGTCGCGGGCGATGGCGCGGTGCGAAACCGCGCCACTGTCCTTGTCGCGCACCGACAGTTCGATCCAGGAGAACCAGCGCTGCCCGCTCGGCGTGCTGATAGAGACATCGGTGGAACTCAGGCACTCATGGTCGGAAAAGGCGGCATCGGGAACCATGCCGACCTCGATGCCGAGTTCCGCCAGGGTCTTGCCGGCAAGATCGCGCTGGTCGATCTCGACGAGATCGGCGAAGACCTTGTTGGCATAGACGATGTAGCCGTCGCGGTCGCGATGGATGACGAGATCGCCAAGCGCGTCGATCAGGCCACGAAAGCGCTCATCGCTCTCCTGCATCTCCCACATGCGGTCGGCCAGCGTCTCGATCTCGGCGCGGCTGCGGGCCGTGGTTTCGTCAAGAAGGGCGGCGGTGCGATGTTCGCTGCGCCTGGCGCGCAGATGCATGGCAAGGCCGGCTAGGCCGGTTGCGAGCAATGCAACGCTGATGAACATCGGTGCCCCGGTCAGGTGCGCCAGCCCGGCCATCACCACGATGGCGACG
This sequence comes from Mesorhizobium sp. M7A.F.Ca.US.006.04.2.1, assembly GCF_004022915.1. Taxonomy (NCBI): domain Bacteria; kingdom Pseudomonadati; phylum Pseudomonadota; class Alphaproteobacteria; order Hyphomicrobiales; family Phyllobacteriaceae; genus Mesorhizobium; species Mesorhizobium sp. M7A.F.Ca.US.006.04.2.1. The sequence continues at coordinate 710 of NZ_RZQA01000450.1, read as the reverse complement.
AATGTCAGAAAGGACAGGCCTTCGCGCCTGGAGAATTCCGGCTCGGGCACCAGCGGCGGCGCGGCGACGAAGCGCCGCGTCGACGCCGGCGGGAGCACCGCATCGACATCGTCGCCAGTGTCCGCCTGTTGGCTGCCGGATTGCGCGATCATGCGAAATTCTTGCCAGACAGAGCTTATGGAAAATTGCGGCGGATCGTTCCAATTTTAGCGGATGAGCGCTTTTTGCCGAGGCGCGGCGGGTTTGCCACCAGATCTGGCGATTGCATCCGCCCTTCCGGCAGTTGGGCGGAGTCACATATCCACGACGACGCGGCCGCGGATCTTGCCCTCGACGATATCGCGCGCGGCATCGACGATGCCGTCGAACCCGATGGTGCTGGACAGGCTGGCGAGCTTCTGCAGATCGAGGTCGGTGCCGATGCGGCGCCATGCCTCGAGGCGGACTGCTTTCGGCGCCATCACTGAATCGATGCCGAGCAATGAGACACCGCGCAGGATGAAGGGCGCGACGCTGGCCGGCAGGTCCATGCCGCCGGCCAGGCCGCAGGCGGCGACCGCGCCGCCATAGGAGGTCATCGAGAGCACATTGGCCAGCGTGTGGCTGCCGACAGCGTCGATGCCGCCCGCCCAGCGCTCCTTGGCCAGCGGCTTGGCCGGCTGGGCAAGCTCCTCGCGCGAGATCACCTCGGCGGCGCCAAGGTCCATCAG
>NZ_RZQA01000044.1:0-14858 GCF_004022915.1 Mesorhizobium sp. M7A.F.Ca.US.006.04.2.1 | reverse complement strand
ACCTCACACATCCAGGGCGGGGCCGCCGGGCGTGACATCGACTGAGGCCGTACTTGTCGGCGTCGATGGCTGCAAGGCCGGCTGGATCGCCGTCCGACGAACTTTTGGCATGGCACCGTCGGTCGGTGTCTTTGCAACCTTCACTGCCCTGCTCGCATCCCTTCCCGAAGACGCTGTCATCGCCGTCGACATGCCGATCGGCCTGCCCGGCTTTTCGGGCAAGGGCGGGCGCGGCCCCGAAGCCCTGGTGCGGCCGCTGCTCGGGGCACGCCAGTCCAGTGTCTTCTCGATCCCGTCCCGTGCCGCGCTCTATGCCGACACCAACGGCTTCACCACCATCGAAGCCTGGTATGCCGCGCACATCAGGGCAAGCGCGGTGGCCCTGACCACATCCGATCCGCCGCGCGGCGTCTCGATCCAGGCGTTCGGCATTTTTGCCAAGATCCGCGAGATCGACGCCCTGCTGATCGCGCGGCCCGATTTGCGCGGCCGCGTGTTCGAATCCCATCCGGAAGTCGCTTTCTGCCGCTTGAACGGCGATCAAGCCATGCAACTGCCGAAGAAGATCAAGGGCAGCATCAATCCGGCCGGCATGGCGGAACGCAAGGCGCTGCTCTGCCGGCTCGGCTATGATAAGGGCTTTCTCGACCAGCCGCCGCCCCGCGGTGCCGCCGCTGATGACTTCCTCGACGCAGCCGCGATGACGCTGATCGCCGGTCGCATCGCCAGCGGCGAGGCGCGGCCGTTTCCCGACCCGCCGGGCCGCGATAGCTTTGGCATTCCCGTCGCCATCTGGGCGTGACGCTGTTGGCCACGGTTGCGCTGGATGCATGGCATTTCTAGCCAGCCCTCATAATTCTGCATTGCTCGCGACCGGCTTTTGCCGCTAGAGCCTCTCTAGACCGCAACGAGCTGCCGCATCCAACTCGGAAAGGCTCCAGACGCCGCCCATGTCCCATCTCCCTGAACATCTTCTCGCCGGCTATCGCAATTTCATGAATGGCCGCTATCTCACCGAGAGCGGGCGCTATCGCGATCTCGCTCGCGAAGGCCAGGCGCCGGAGACGATGATCGTCGCCTGCTGCGATTCGCGTTCGGCGCCCGAGGCGATCTTCGACGCTGGGCCGGGCGAACTCTTCGTGCTGCGCAATGTCGGCAATCTGGTGCCGCCCTATGCACCCGACGGCGAGTTCCATTCGACCTCGGCGGCGCTTGAATTCGCCGTGCAGAGCCTCAAGGTCAAGAACATCGTCGTCATGGGCCATGGCCGCTGTGGCGGCATCCGGGCCGCGCTCGACACCAATTCCACGCCGCTGTCGCCGGGCGACTTCATCGGCAAGTGGATGAGCCTGATCGCGCCGGCGGCCGAAACCGTCTCCTCCAGCACCTTCATGACCGCTTCGGAGCGCCAGACCGCGCTGGAGCGCATCTCGATCCGCTATTCCATCGCCAACCTCAGAACCTTTCCCTGCGTCTCGATTCTCGAAGGCAAGGGACGGCTGTCGCTGCATGGGGCCTGGTTCGATATCTCGACCGGCGAACTCTGGACGATGAACAAGGAGACTGGCGATTTCGAACGGCCGGAGCTGGGATGAACGCGGCGGCGCGCAAGCTGGTGAACATCAGGTCGGTCGCTTTTGTGGCGGCCGCACTGCTGCTGGCGATTATTGCCGCCCGCGCCGATGATCGTGCCCTCATCAGCCGCTGGTATTCGGCGCTGCTGGTCGCCGACCGCACGGAACTGTCCGACCTGCTCGCCGACGATGTCCGCATCAAGCTGGACGACCTCGGCATCGTGCAAAGCAAGCAGGAATTCATCGCTTCGATCGACGAATGGAAAGGTGCCGTTGCCGGTGCTGCGATCCGGCACCGGATCGAGAAAAGCGAAGGCGGCGTCACCACGGTGGTCGCCTGCTACGATTTCCCCAACAACGACATGCTGATGCAGGAAACTTTCGCGGTCACCGACAACCGCATCACCGCCAGTTCACAAGCGGCGATCGCCGAAAACTGCGACGGCTTTTGAGGGCGATATCGGCCAAATCCGCATATTGCGGGTCCGCCGGCCGCGCCCTACATCGGGTACGACCCACCTGCCTGCTTCACCAACGAAAGACTGTCCATGCCTTCCACGAAAGCCGTCGACCTCGCCGCCCATCCGCTGACCGCGTGGCAGGGGCCGCTCGGCCTGCCCGATTTCACGCGCATTGGCGACGGCGACTTCTCCCCGGTCTTCGACGCGGCGCTGAAGGCGCACGAGGCCGAGATCGAGGCGATCGCCGGCAACAAGGATGCGCCGACCGTCGAGAACACGCTTGCCGCGCTGGAACTCGGCGGCGAAGCGCTCGATCGTGTCTCGTCGATCTTCTGGTGCCGCGCCGGCGCCTACACCAATGAGACGATCCAGGCGCTAGAGCGCGACATCTCGCCGAAAATGTCCAGGCATTTCTCGGCGATTTCAATGAATGAGCGGCTGTTTGCCCGCATCGACGATCTCTACCAGCGCCGTGAGAGCCTGAAGCTCGACGCCGAGACCTTGCGGGTGCTGGAAAAGACCTGGAAGGGCTTCGTCCGTTCCGGCGCCAAGCTCGACGCCGACGGCAAGAAGCGGCTGGCAAGCATCAGCGAGGAATTGTCCTCGCTCGGCACAGCTTTCGGCCAGAATGTTCTGGCCGACGAGCGCGACTGGGCGCTGTTCCTCGATGAAGCCGACCTTGCCGGCCTGCCGGACTTCGTGAAAAGTTCCATGGCCGAAGCGGCCGAGATACGCGGCCAGAAGGGCCGCTATGCCGTCACTCTGTCGCGCTCGATCTATGAGCCGTTCTCGACCTTCTCCGAACGCCGCGATCTGCGCGAGATCGCCTTCCGCGCCTTCACCATGCGCGGCCAGAATGGCGGCGCCACCGACAACACGAACGTGGTGCGCGACATGCTGCGCCTGCGGGCCGAAAAGGCAAAGCTGCTCGGCTATGCCTCTTTCGCCGCGCTGAAGCTCGATGACACCATGGCCAAGACGCCGAAGGCCGTGCACGCGCTGCTCGATCCGGTGTGGGAAAAGGCGCTTGAGAAGGCAGCAAGCGACCAGATCGAATTGCAACGGCTGGCCACCGCAGCCGGCAGCAACGAAAAATTCGCTGCCTGGGACTGGCGCTTCTACCAGGAGAAGCTGCGCGCGGAGAAATTCGCCTTCGACGAGGCGGAACTGAAACCCTATCTGCAGCTCGACCGGATCATCGACGCTTGCTTCGACGTGGCGACACGGCTGTTCGGCATCACCTTCGAAGAGAAAAAGGACATCGCGGCCTGGCATCCGGACGCCCGCGTCTTCGTGGTGAAGAATGCCGACGGCAGCGAGCGCGGCCTTTTCCTGGCCGACTATTTCGCCCGGCCGTCAAAGCGATCCGGCGCCTGGATGAGCGCGTTGCAATCCGGCTACAGGCTCGGCCACGGTGCGAGCCCGGTCATCTACAACATCATGAACTTCGCCAAGCCGCCGGTGGGCGAGCCGGCTCTGCTGTCGGTCGACGAGGCCAAAACGCTGTTCCACGAGTTCGGCCATGCTTTGCACGGCATGCTGACCGACGTCACCTGGCCCTCGGTTTCGGGCACTTCGGTCAGCCGCGATTTCGTCGAACTGCCTTCGCAGCTCTACGAGCACTGGCTGACCGTGCCGGCAGTGCTGGAGAAGCACGCGCTGCACGTCAAGACCGGCAAGCCGATGCCCAAGGCGCTGCTCGACAAGATGCTGGCCGCGCGCACCTTCGGCGCCGGCTTCGCCACGGTCGAATTCACCGCCTCCGCCTTGATGGACATGGCCTATCACGCGCGGGCGGAGGCGCCTGAAGCGCCGCTTCGTTTCGAAGCCGAAACGCTTGCAGAACTGCATATGCCGGACACCATAGCCATGCGTCACCGCACCCCGCATTTCGGCCATGTCTTTTCCGGCGAAGGCTATTCGGCCGGCTACTATTCCTACATGTGGTCGGAAGTGCTCGATGCCGATGCTTTTGCCGCCTTCGAGGAAACCGGCGACCCCTTCAACCCGGCACTCGCCGAGCGGTTGCGCAAGAACATCTACGCGGCCGGCGGCTCGAAGGATCCGGAAGAACTCTACACCGCCTTCCGCGGCAAGATGCCGTCGCCGGAAGCGATGATGGCCAAGCGCGGGTTGGTGTGATTAGCCAATCTCCCCCCTCGTGGGGGAGATTGGCAGCTTCCAAGGATCCGTCACCCTCGGCCACACCGGCCTTGTCAGCTTCTTGTAATCGGTCACCGCCGGATTGCTGGGATACGAACTCGGCGCCGAGACATAGATGATCTCGGCGGCGATCGGCTCGAAGCCGGCGTAGAAATGATTGGTCGACTTGATCAGCAGCATGTCCTTGGCTAGCGGATCGACGCCGATGTTGGAAAAGATATCCGGCTCGAAAGTCTGCGTGCGGTTGGTGTTGAGGATGATGTCGACCTCGGTGCCTTCGAGGCGGACCAGCGCCGTCGGCCCAAGCGTCACCCGGCTTGGCCCGAAACTCTGCCAGCCCTCCGCAACCGCCTTCAGCACGCGCACGCGCGCATCGATCGGCTCGCCGGCTTGCGGCCCGGCCTTGCCGCCGAAGCGCAGGTCGATGATTGCGCCCTCGCCTGCCGCCAGGCAGAAGGTGACCGCAATCGGATCCCAGATGGTCGCGACGGCGAACCTGTCCAGGCCACGCGCCAGCATCTGGCGCAGCACGAAGGTGCCGTCGCCGGGCACACCGCCGCCGGGATTGTCCCAGATATCGGCGATGACCACCGGCTTGCCCGGATTTTCTGTGCGCACGGCCAGCGCCCGATCGATGCCGTCGGCAGCACTCAGCATCGTCATCGCCGTCTTTTCGCGCAGCGCGTAGAGTTCCCGCCCGAGCCGTTCCGCCAGCGCGTCGCCCTTGGCCTTGTCATTGTCGGTGACGACCAGGATGCGCGTGCCCATCTCGGGCACATCGGCCGCCATGAAGCCGTGGATGACGGAGACCGACAGCACGCCGTCCTTGCCGTGCAGCGCCTTGATGCGATCGACGAAGGACCGCATCGGCTCGCGGCTGGTCGGCAGCACCTGGATCATGCGGCAGTCGAAGGTCGAAATGACAGGGTTGATCTCACCACGCACTGCTGCCAGGCCAAGCTCGACGACATGTTCGCCGCGCTCGTAGAAATCGGTGTGCGGAAATTCGAGGAAATAGGCGAGAATGTCGGAGGCCGCGACGCGCTTCGGTGTCAGATGGCTGTGCGGATCGAGTTCCACGGCGATCACCACCTCCGGCCCGACCATTGCGCGAACCCGTTCGAGCAGATCGCCTTCGCAATCGTCATAGCCTTGCGCCACCATGGCGCCATGCAGGCCGAGGATGACAGCATCGACCGGCAGCGCCGCCTTGAGCTGGCCCAGAATCTCGTCGCGCAAAGCCTCATAGGTCTGCCGCTGCACCAGGCCGCCCGGCTCGGCCCAGGTGGCGGTGCCTTCGATGACATCGAGGCCTTCGGCCACCGCACGCCGGCGTAGCGCCACCATCGGCGAGGAGCACAGCGTCGGCGTTTCCGGGTGCTTGCCGGGCCCGGCATAGAAGGCCATCTCGAACGAAGCCCTATCGGTCGGCACCGGCGAGAAGGTGTTGGTTTCCGTCGCCAGCGAGGCGGTGAAAATGCGCATGAAAGCTCCGTCCGTGAATAGGCGCTATTTGACCGCCCCGAGCGCCAGGCCTCTGACGAGGTAGCGCTGCAGCCAGATGAACAGGATGGCCACCGGCAAGGTCGCCAGCAGCGTCGCGGCCATGACGTGATGCCATTCGATGGTGTAGCGGCCGGCGACCAGCGAAAACACCTGGATCGGCAGCGTGTAGCTTTCCTGGCTGCGCAGCATGGTGAGCGCCACGACGAACTCGTTCCAGGCGTTGATGAAGGTGAAGATCGCCGTCACCGCGATCGCCGGCAGGCAGAGCGGCAGGAACACCTTGCGCAAGGTCAGCCAGCGGCCGGCGCCCTCCATCCAGGCGGCTTCCTCGAGATCGCGCGGGATGGTGTCGAAATAGCTCTGCAGCATCCACACCGTGAAGGCGATGTTGAAGGCCATGTAGATGAAGCCGAGCGCCGTCGTGCTCTCGACCAGGCCCCAGGCGGCCATCAGCCGGAACAGGCCGAGCACCAGCACGATCGGCGAGATCATCTGCGAAATCAGCAGGAACTGGCGCAAGGCGCCGTAGCCGGCAAAGCGGAAGCGCGACATCGCATAGGCCGCCGGAACCGAGATCAGGATGGCGCCTACGGTGGCGATCACAGACACGTAGAGCGAATTGAGCAACGCCTGGCCGAAGCCGGTCGCCACCCACATGTCGGAAAAATTCGACCAGCGGAATTCGCTCGGCCACCAGGTCGGCGACAGCACTTCCTGCCTCGGCTTGACCGCGGTCAGGAACATCACCGCGAAGGGAAAGAGCGTCACCGCGATCAGCGGCGCCAGCAGCAGCCAGGCGATGATCGAACGCTTGAGCTTGCTCGTCATGCGCGTTGCTCCCGCATCGCCAGCCGCACATAGATCATGGTGAAGACCAGCAAGATGGCGAACATCACCAGCGACACCGCCGATGCTTCGCCCAGCTTGCCGATGCGGAAGGCCAGCTTGTAGAGATGGGTGACCAGGATATCGGTCGAGTTGGCCGGCCCGCCCTGCGTCATCACCCAGATGATCGGGAAGGAATTGAAGACGTAGATGGTGTTGAGCACGATGGCGATGTTGATGAACGGTTTCAGGAGCGGAAAGGTAATTTCGCGGAACTGCTGCAGCGGCGTCGCCCCTTCAAGCGCCGCCGCCTCGTAGAGATCGTCCGGGATCGACGACAGCCCGCCGAGGAAGATCGTCGTCGTGAACGGCACCGTCACCAGGATGCCGATCAGCACTTGCATCGGAAAGGCGGTTTCGGCACTCGCCAGCCACTGGATGTTGTGATCGATGAGGCCGAGGCCGATCAGCGCCGAATTGAGCATGCCGCTTTCGCCGCTCAGCGCCCAGCGCCAGACCACCGCAGTCATGGTCAGCGACACCGCCCAGGGCAGCATGATGATGACGCGGGCAATGCCGCGGCCATAGAAATCGGTGTTGAGGATCATCGCCACCGGGATCGACAAGAGAAGCGCGCCGCCGACCACCATCACCGTCCATTGGCCGGTGCGCCAAAGCGCGGCCGTGAAATCGGGATCGGCAGCGAGTGCCGCGAAATTGGCGAAGTCGTTGAAGTCACGAAGCTGGCCGAAGCGGCTGACGTCATGCGTCGAGATCTGGATCAGGTCCCAGACCGGCCAGAAGATGACCACCGCCGCCAGAAACAGGCTGGGCAAGGTCAGGAGATAGGGCAAGAAACGATTTTGCATCGGCTGGCTTTGTACCGCGTTGCGGGGAGATTGGATTTCGCTGGCTTAACAGATTGACTTGGTCCGGCCTCGTTCTTCTCAGGGCACCGCTTCAGGATTCCTTGCAACCGTCGGCGCTGCCCTCACCTGCTCGTCCGTTCTCCGCAGCAGTTGCGGAAGGGCCCCTTTCCTCTCCCCCGTCGATCGGGGGAGAGGTGTCGAGCGAAGCTCGACGGAGTGGGGGTCGACCCCTTGGGCGCAAGGCGAGGCTTGCGCCTGGTGCTCTTCCTATATCCGTTCGCGGTGGCTGCCAGGTGGTTCCCCCACTCCGTCTCGGCTTCGCCGAGCCACCTCTCCCCCCTCCGGTGGGAGAGGAAAGGAGCCTGGCTGGGCGGCGTTGACATCGACGAACTATCTTTCTGCTCGAGGCTGCAAGATGTGGCGCGCCCCGCCTGAATCTGGGGCGCGCCACGGGCGCAGGGAGATACGCCCTATTCCTTCAGCACTGCCCCTACTTCTTCAGCACCGCATTGGCCTTGGCCGCCGCGTCCTTCAGGCCTGCCTCGGGGTCGCCGCCGAGATAGATCTTCTGCATGGCGTCCGACGTGATCTGGGCGACCTCTTCCCAGCCCGGGATGACCGGCGCGAAGCGGGCGTCGGGCAGCAGAGCGGTGAACGCGGCCAGATCGGCATTGTTGACGTAGTAGTCCATCTTGGCCTCTTCCTTGTTCACCGGCAGGAAGCCTTCGCCCTGTGTGAACTTGGCACGCTGCTCCGTGGTGAACAGGAAATCGAGCAGCTTCCAGGCCTCGTCCTTGTTCTTGGAGTTCTTGAACATGATGATGGAATCGGTGACGCCATAGGTGCCGCGCGCGCCGGTCGGTCCGGCGGGAATGGCCGCAACGCCGTATTTCAGGTTCGGCGCCTCGTCCTTGATCTGGTTGGACAGGAAGGGTGCGGTGATCATCATGCCGACCTTGCCCTGCTTGAACAGGTTCTGCACGTCCTCGCGGTTGTTGGAGGTGACGCCGGGTTCGGTCAGGCCTTCGTCGATCATCGACTTGTAGAGCTTGGCGGCTTCAAGCGCGCCGGGCGTGCTCAGGCCCGAAGTGCCGTCCTTGTTGAGGATTTCCGTGCCGTAGGACCACATCGCATAATAGTAATAGACGTCGGTCTCGATCTCCTTGCCCTGCAGGCCGAAGCCGAACGTGCCCGACCCCAGAGCCTTGATCTTGCGCGCATCTTCCTGCAACTCGGTCCAGTTTGCCGGTGGCTTGGCGATGCCGGCCTTCTCGAACAGCTCCTTGTTGTAATACATGGCGCGCGCCGAGGCCGCGATCGGCAGGCCGTAGGTCTTGCCATCCATGATCGAGGGCGACAGGAAGGTGTCGATGAAGCGGTCCTTGAAGTCGGGCTTGATGTAGCCGTCGAGCGGTTCGGCGACATCCTGCTGGACGAAGTCGATCAGCCAGCGCGTGCCGATGATCGACAGATCGGCATTGGTGCCGGCGGTGATGTCGGTGGTCAGCTTCTGCAGCAGCACATCCCACGGCACCACTTCGAACTTGACCGTGATGCCGGGGTTCGCCGCCTCGAATTCCTTCTTGACGCTGTCGAAATAAGGGCCAGTCTTGGCGCTGTACTCGGCCACGGTGACCCGCACCTCGCCCGCATCCGCCTGCGCCGCAATTGCCAGCATGCTCATTCCGGCCATCAGGCCGATAGTCCATTTTGCAAGACTCATTTGAACTCTCCCATTTTGATTTTTGCGCCTGCGCGCCTCTTCGTTACCCAAGCAGAAGATTTATGTGACTTTCCTACATTATCGAGGATTTGAGGGCTTGCAAGCAGATTATTATGTTGCTTAATTACATTTTGTGGACTAGGCCTGATACGACCTGTCGGAGGTCCCGGAGGATGACGCACGGTGGTTTCGCAAACGGAACTCGAAGGCAGGGCCGAATTCGAGGGCAAGACTGTCGTTGTGACGGGTGCGGGCGGCGGCCTCGGTACGGCCATCGTGGCGCTGATGGCGCAAAGGGGCGCCAGGGTCGTAGGCTGCGACCAGTCGAGCGAGGCGTTGAAGAGCCCGCATTTTGCCGCCCGCCACGTCTTCGATCTTCTCGACAAGGCGTCGATAGCCACGGCGATCGCCGCCATCCTCGACCGGGACGGTGTGCCCGACATTCTCATCAACAATGCCGGCTGGACGCGCGCCGAGACGCTCCCCGCGCTCAACCCCGACAGGATTGAGCAGGAACTCGACCTCAACCTGACCGGCGTGATGAATTTCGCCGATCCGCTGGTCAAGGCGATGGCCAGCCGTGGCTCCGGCAGCGTCGTCTTCATCTCCTCGGTCAACGCCATCGCGCATTTCGGCAATCCCGCCTATGCCGCGGCCAAGGCCGGCATCAACGCCTATGCCAAGGCGATCGCCGTCGAGCTCGGCCGCAGCGGCCTGCGCGCCAATGTCGTCTGCCCCGGATCGATCCGCACCGCCGCCTGGGACCACCGCCTTGCCAAGGATCCCGAAATCCTCGGCAAATTGCAGCGGCTCTATCCGCTCGGCCGCATCGTCAACGCTGCGGAAGTGGCGGAAGCCGTCGCTTTCCTTGCGTCCGATCGCGCATCGGGAGTAACAGGCGTGGTGATGCCCGTGGACGCGGGACTGACCGCCGGTTGCCTGCCCTTCATCGACGACATATTGGGAGCGTGAGCATGACCGACGTCGAGTTCCGCGACCTGTCGAAATCCTTCGGGCAGCACAAGATCCTCGAGAACATCAGCCTCGATATCAAGAGCGGCGAGTTCGTCGTCCTGGTCGGCCCGTCCGGCTGCGGCAAGTCGACCTTGCTGCGCATGCTCGCCGGCCTGGAGACGATCACTTCCGGCGATCTGTTGATCGGCGGCGTGCGCGCCAACGCGCTGCCGCCGCAGCAGCGCAACATCGCCATGGTGTTCCAGTCCTATGCGCTGTTTCCGCATCTGAAGGCATCGGACAATATCGGTTTCGGCCCGAAGATACGCGGCGAGACGCGCACGGTAATCGATGAGAAGGTCAAGAAGGCATCGGGGGTCCTCAATCTCTTCTCCTATCTCGACCGCTATCCCCGCCAGCTGTCGGGCGGCCAGCGCCAGCGCGTCGCCATGGGCCGCGCCATCGTGCGCGAACCGTCTGTGTTCCTGTTTGACGAACCGCTGTCCAATCTCGACGCACAATTGCGCGTGCAGATGCGAGTCGAGATCAAGGCGCTGCACCAGCGGCTGAAGTCGACGATCGTCTACGTCACCCACGACCAGATCGAGGCTATGACCATGGCCGACCGCATCGTCGTGATGGATCGCGGCAGGATCCAGCAGGTCGGGGCGCCGCTGGAGCTCTATGACAGGCCGGCCAACAAGTTCGTCGCCTCCTTCCTCGGCTCGCCGTCGATGAGTTTCGTCTCGGGTTCGCTCAAGACGACGCTTGAGAAAACCTGGTTCGAATCGGCCGGCGGCGGGCGGCTGGCGCTTGCCGGCAAACAGGTGCCGGCGGACAGCGCGGTGGAGGCCGGCATCCGCCCCGAGCATTTTGTCATCGGCGAGGCTGTCGACGCGATGGCGATCAGGGTGGATGTCGTTGAGCCCACCGGCTCCGAAACACATGTCTATGGCGCTATCGGTGCTGATACGGTACGCGCCGTGTTCCGTGACAGGGTGCCGGTCAGGCCGGGAGACCTGCTGCCGGTCTCGGTCGATCCCGGCAACATCCATCTGTTCGACAAGGCGACGGGCCTGCCTCTATGAAAATATCAGCATGAAGACGCCGGCCGACATCATCACGCGCCTGCAGCTGATGTCGCAGGACGGAACGAAGTCGGATCGCAAGCTGGCCGGCTTCGTGCTGGCAGACCTCGACTTCGTTTCCAAGGCGGCGATTTCGGAAATTGCCGCGCGCGTCGGTGTCAGCGAGCCGACGGTGACGCGGTTCTGCCGCAACCTCGGCTGCGAGGGCCTGCGCGACTTCAAATTCTATCTGGCGCAAGCCATCGCCATCGGCGGCCAGTATCTGTCGCCGGAGCCGTTGAGCCGCGATGCCCGCGAACAGCGCATCGCTTCCGCCATCACCGAAGCGGCGATATCGGCCATCCAGCGCGCCAGCGAAAACCTCGACATGACGACGCTGGTCGCCGTCGCCGCACGCATCGCGGTTTCCGGCAATGTGCTGTGCATCGGCTCCGGTGGCATTTCGTCGATGATGGCGACCGAAATGCAGAACCGGCTGTTCAGGCTTGGCGTGTCCGTGCTGGCGCAAATCGACGGACAGTTGCAACGCATGTACGCTGCCGTCGCCACCCCCGACACCACGCTGATCGCCTTCTCCGTCTCCGGCTATGCACGATCGGTCATCGATGCGGTGCAGGTCGCCCAGCAATATGGCGCCACCACGATCGCCATCACCCCGCCGGACTCCGCGCTCGCCAAGGTCGCCGACACGGTCATCCATTTCCAGTCGCTGGAAGACGGCAATATCTACAAGCCGACATCGTCGCGCTATGCGCTGCTGTCGATCGTCGACATGATCGTCACCTCGGTCGCCGAGACGCGCGGACCAAGGGTTCTGGAAAATCTGCGCCGCATCAAGCAGAGCGTCAACACGTTGAAAGTTGACGATCCGCGTTTGCCGCTGGGGGATTGACCCTCCGGCAAGGACATCAGGCCTGATGGCCGAGCGCCTCGATGCTTTTCGCCAACGTCTCCGGATCGCCTTCAATGCGCACGGTCTTCAGCCGCGCCGTGCCGCCGGCGACAACCGAGACGGCGGACCCCGGCACGCCAATCGCCTTGGCAATCAGCTTTTCGAGCGCATGATTGGCGGCGCCGTTTTCCGGCACGGCGCGGACGCGCGCTTTCAGATGGCTTCGCTCGTCCGCCGTGGTCTCGATGCCTTCGAGCCTGTCCAGCGCAGCCTTCGGCGTCAGCCGGACAAACAGCTCGACGCCATCATCGCGCAGGCGAAACGGCGCGCTCATACGATCATCGGCCTCACAGGACCAGAGGCGCCACACTGGTCAATATGAACTGCCGCAGGAAGAACAGGATCAAAAGCAGGATGATCGGCGAGATGTCGATGCCGCCAAGGTCCGGCATGAAACGGCGGATCGGCCGCAACGCCGGTTCGGTCAGCCGATAGAGCATGTTGCCGATGGAACCGACGAACTGATTGCGCGAGTTGACGACGTTGAAGGCGTAAAGCCAGGAAAAGATCGCCGATGCGATGATGATCCACCAGTAGAGGTCGAGCGCCATGACGATTGTCTGAATGAGGGCGAGCATGCCGGTCTCCAATTGTTGCCGACATGTAGCCATTGCACGCGAAACCGGCAAGGGCCGCCTGCCACGGTGCGCCGGTACGGCTGCCAGGCCACTGGATTTCGGCAAACCTCCGCCTTGACAGGAAACCGCGGCGCCCGATAAATGCGCCCATCCGCTGGACGGGGCTGTAGCTCAGCTGGGAGAGCGCGTCGTTCGCAATGACGAGGTCAGGAGTTCGATCCTCCTCAGCTCCACCAGCGGATTAATTCCTCGCTCTCCGCGCCATATGCAGTCCGCGACGCTCGTCCGGGCTGGCCTCCACGGCTGGCATTTGCCGTGCCGGCGCGCCTAAAAGGCCGCGCGCCGCGCCGCCTGTTTTCGCAATCTCCGGCAAGACTTTTGTCAATTGGACTTATGGCGGAAGCGCTCGTCGATTGTTTCCGTTTTTTTTGCAAACCGCCCCACTAAATTGACGTTACCAAATCAGTTTTTTCTGTGCGTTGTGGCCAAGGCGTTTCGGCGGGGGCGACCGGAGACGCTATATGGATTTCGAGTCGAAATGAAAAATCCGCCTGCGGAAGCAAAGACGTGTCAATTCGCGAGAATCTCGCTGCAAACCTTAGACGGCTGTGCAAGGACCATGCCTCCGTAAGCGCGGTATGCCGTGAGCTGCACATCAATCGCACCCAGTTCGAACGCTACCTGCAAGGGCAGACCGTTCCCAACAAGGCCACAGCCAAGCTGATATGCGACTACTTTCGCATCGACGAGGCGGAACTGTACCAGGATCCCGGCACACCCGAGCCAGTGATGCGCGGCCTGCCGCCGGTGTCCGAGAGCCTGTTCAACCAGATGATCCGCCCTCCCAGCCCTTCGATCGCGGGCGGCACCTATTTCACCTATTTCTCGATCCCGGGCCGCCTCGACCTCCTGGTGCGCTCGGTGACCTTCGTGCGGCGCGAAGCCGAATTGGTCACCTTTCGACGGGTCACCGGGTGGTCGGAGCGCCGGGGATCGACCTGGGCACGAGCGCGCGGCAATCACTATGGCGTGGCGATCTCGCGGCTGAACTGGATTTATTTCAGCGGCATCAATCGCCGCCAGACCGGAGAGCCGTCGCTGATCTCCGTGCAATGGGCTCCCATCTCCGAACCGGTGCTGATGGGCAAGGCCATGCTTCTGACGGAGGCCGGCCCGGCATTCGTGTCCGTCATCATGCGGCGCGACATTGCCAACATCCACGCAAGGGATGCCATCAGCATGGCGCATGTCATCAGTCTCGACGATCCGGGCGTCGACCAACTGGTTGTCAGCCTCACCCGGGACGGGTTGGGCTAATCCCTCGGATCGCCGTGTCTTACGCCAATTAAGAATAAGCGTACGCCGATAAAGCGTACGCCAACGATTGTCTACTCTGTATCTGAATAAAATCGATATTTTACACTTTGGTACCAAGAAAGATAATCCACGCATCCGCCTTCGACTCGTGGTTTTACTATAATTTTAACAAACCATTAACTCTTCCGACCTTACCTTTCTTCGCGCGGATCCCGTTCCGGGGGTCCTTCAACGGATCCCAGATTGGGGTCAGGAAAGGGATAAAAATGGCCAAGAAAGTGACCAATACTCCGAAGCTGACGATTGCCGCCGGCACGCAGACCGTCTTCTTTTCGCAGGGCATGCACTACAACAAGCGCTGAAGCCGTTCTGCGCCGACGAGCGGTTCGCTTGTCGGCGCTTCGGCTCCGCAGATGGCATCCAGCTTCATGAAAATGCGCTCTTCGAAAACGCTTGTTTTCTACCCTGGCCCGAACAAGGTCACGGCATGCAACTTCCTGACCAGAAGCGTATTTGAATGCAGCCCTGATATGGTCGGCCTTCTCGCATCGTGGGACAAATGGGCATCGACGGCGGACATTGCCCGCGCCCATGGCTGGTCGAAGTCCGAGCTGAAAGCTGTCGTTCCCCGGTTGCTCGATTTTTCCGCCCTGGTCACCGCCGGATCGCCTCTCGCCGAGCAGGAGGAACAGTTTTCAGGACAATGGAGTTGGGGGCTTCCGACGGCGCTGATGCATTTCTGCGTCCAGGACAGCGAATACATGACCATCGAGCAAGCGGAAGAGCGGCAGATGGAACGCGCCGGCCATACGCCGCAGCCGGACCTCCTGCTCAAGAATTCCGCCGGC
>NZ_RZQA01000449.1:0-5258 GCF_004022915.1 Mesorhizobium sp. M7A.F.Ca.US.006.04.2.1 | reverse complement strand
CGGATAGCCACCTCACGTCCAGGCGCCGACTTGTCTCGGCATGCGCAAAAGAGAACTGCTTCCAGATGGGAGGATCATGGTCTAAAAGCGTCTCCTCCCGCCGACTGAAAGGCTGACCATGGCACTGAGAGCCGACGACCTGATCGACCGCCGCCGTTTGCGGCGCAAGCTGACATTCTGGCGCGTCGTCGCCATAGGCATTATAGCCCTTGGGGTGATTGCGCTTTCAACCTGGTTCTATGGCGACGATTTCGGCGGCTCGACGGTCGACCATATTGCCAAGGTCAAGATCGAAGGCACGATCACCGAGGACGAGGAACTGATCAAGCGGCTGGAAACCATCCGTCTTTCATCGAAGGTGAAAGGCGTGATCCTGTCGATCGATTCGCCTGGCGGCACCACCGTTGGCGGTGAATCGATCTATGAAGAAGTGCGCAAGCTGGCCGCCGACAAGCCGGTGGTGGCGGAAGTCGGCACGCTCGCCGCATCGGCGGGCTATATGATCGCCAGTGCCGCAGATCACATCGTTGCCCGCAAGACCTCGATCGTCGGCTCGATCGGCGTGCTGATCCAGTATCCCGACGTCAGCGGCCTGATGGACAAACTCGGCGTCAAGCTGGAGGAGGTGAAATCCTCGCCGCTGAAAGCCGCGCCCTCTCCCTTCAAGCCGACCAATGACGACGAGCGCGCCATGGTTCGCAAGCTCATCCTCGACAGTTACAACTGGTTCGTCGACATCGTCGCCGAACGCCGCAAGATGAGCCGCGAACAAGCGCTGGCGCTTGCCGACGGCTCGATATTCACCGGTCGCCAGGGCGTTGCCAACGGGCTGATCGACGCCGTCGGCGGCGAGGCCGTGGCGGTCGACTGGCTGGCGACCAAGGGCGTCGATGCCAAGCTCAAGGTCGTCGAGTGGAAGGATACCGAACGGCGCAGCGGCTTCCTGTTCTCGAAAGCGATGGCGCAAACGATCGGCAGTGCGCTCGGCCTGCCCGCCTACAGCAGCGACGTCATCCATGAACTCGGAGCCGACCGCTTGTTTCTTGACGGTCTCGTTTCCGTCTGGCACCCTTGAGAAGCCGTTTGGGGCAAGTGAAAAAAGCAAATAAAATCATCCTCATAATTTTGACCGCACTGCTTTCACGGGGACCCGTCTCATGATCAAGTCCGAACTTGTGCAGATTATTGCCACGCGCAATCCGCATCTTTTCCTGCGCGACGTCGAAAACATCGTCGGCGCGATCTTTGATGAAATCACCGACGCCCTTGCCGAAGGCAACCGGGTCGAGTTGCGTGGCTTCGGCGCTTTTTCGGTGAAAAATCGTCCCGCCCGCACCGGACGCAATCCGCGCACCGGCGAATCCGTCGAGGTCGAGGAGAAATGGGTGCCGTTCTTCAAGACCGGCAAGGAACTGCGTGAAAGGCTGAACGGCGGCAAGTAGGCGCGACGCCAGCGCCTGACGGCCTTTCGGACAGGCCAGCTTCCGACGGAAAACATCATGTTCAATCGCTTCATCCTTATCGCGATCTTCGTGCCCCTGGCGATCATCCTGATCGCACTCGCTGTCGCCAACCGCGAACTGGTCGCCTTCACGCTGGACCCGTTCAATCCCGGCAATCCGAAGCTGACCCTGACTTTGCCGCTGTTCATCTTCCTGTTCCTGGCGCTCGCCATCGGCATGATCGTCGGCAGTCTGGCTACGTGGGTCAAACAGGGTCGCTATCGCAAGCTGGCGCGCCAGCGCGGCGTCGAAGCCGAGAACCTGCGCCAGGCGGTCAGCCGTGCGCCGGCGGTATCACAAAGCCAGGCACCGGGGTCCGCCCAGGAGGCAGCATTGCCGAAGCCGACCGCTTGAGCCGCCAATCGGCGGTTTTGTCCTCACGGAGTTTTTCATGCTGACCATTTCGGCCGCAGAGGTCGACCATGCGCTGACCTTTCCCCGGCTGGTCGAGACGCTGCGCATGGCGTTTCGCGACGGCGCGGTGCAGCCTGTCAGGCATCATCATACGATCGAGCGGCCCGATGGTGCCGCCTCCACACTGCTTTTGATGCCGGCCTGGACCGATCTCAACGCGGCCGGCACGTCGGCCGGCGGTCACGTCGGCGTCAAGATCGTCACCGTGTCGCCCGACAACAATGCCATCGGCAAGCCCGCGGTGATGGGGCTCTATCTTCTGCTCAACGGCGCCACCGGCGAACCCGAGGCCCTGATCGACGGCCAGCGGCTGACACAATGGCGCACCGCCTGTGCTTCGGCGCTCGCGGCCTCCTATCTCGCCCGCGACGATGCCTCGCGGCTGCTTGTGGTCGGCGCCGGCGCGCTGTCGCCCTTCCTCGCCAAGGCGCACTCGGCCGTGCGGCCCATCAAGACCATCCGCATCTGGAACCGCACCCCGGCCAATGCCGAGAAAGTCGCGGCCGATCTGTGCGCCCAGGGCTTCGCCGCCAGTGCGGCAAGCGATCTCGATACGGAGCTTGGGCAGGCCGACATCGTCTCCTCGGCGACGATCACGACCACGCCGTTGATCAAGGGCGCATTGTTGCGGCCGGGAACCCATGTCGACCTGGTCGGCGGCTTTACGCCGACGATGCGCGAGAGCGATGACGATGCGATCAGGCTTGCCCGCGTCTATGTCGACACCCGCGCCGGCGCCACCAAGGAAGCCGGCGACATCGTCCAACCGCTGGCCTCCGGCGTGCTGAAACCGGAAGCCATCGTCGCCGATCTGCACGAATTGGCGCGCGGCCGGAAGAAGGGCCGCGAGAGCGCCGGTGAGATCACGCTGTTCAAGTCGGTCGGAGCGGCGCTCGAGGATCTTGCCGCCGGCATTGCCGTCTACAAGGCGCTCACGGCCTAGTTTACCGTCGCACCCATTTCGGCGCCCATCGCCTCGGCGATCACACGAAAATCGTGATCCCCGATTTCAAAAAGGCCAAAGCGAAGCTGATAACCCCAGTTCGACTTGGCCGCGGTGAAGTCCAGCCTGTCGAGCAGCGGCTTGATCGGCGCTTCCTCGGCCTTGGCCCATGCCACATCGCGGCGGAACGGCGTGAAGCCGGCGCCCATATCGCCCTGATAAGGCTCGCCTTCCCGCACGATGCCTATCGCCGTGAAAGCCTGCAGGCCGTCTTTCTCGCCCAAAACAGTGGTCGGCGAATAGTAGACGACGCCATCACCCGGCTTGACGCGACGCAGCGGTGCCGCCTTGCCGTGGTTGACCTGCATGAAGCCGGCTGTGCGACCACGCCGGACATGCTCGGCCGACGCCACCGCTATCCAATACGCGCTCATTTCTGTTCCCCATTGGCCTGTTCCCCGTCGGACAGCCAGTAGACGCGCAGGCGATGATTATCGGGATCGAGCGCGACAAAAGTACGGCCGAAATCCATGTCGGTCGGCGTCTGCAGGATCTTCAGCCCGCGCCCGGACCAGTCGGCATGGGCGGCATCGACCGCATCGGGCGTATCCAGCGCAAACACGATTTCGGCGCCACCGCCTGACGTGGCGGCTGCCGGCTCCACCGTATGGCGCGACCACAGGCCGAGCTTGAAGCCGGCATCGAGCACGAACAGCACGAAGGTCGGCGAACTTTCGACCGGCTCACGACCGAGCAGCGCGCTGTAGAAGGCACCGCTCTGCTGCGGCTGGTCGACATAGAGGATGACGAAATTCGGGGTGGCCATATCTGCTCTCCAAGGTTCGGTGTTTCGACTTGACGAACATACGATAGGCTACTGTCAGAATATGGCAGCAGTCATCGCGAACCACGCGGCTTGTCGAGCGTCGTTCGCCATTCCTTGAGCAGCGCCTGGCGACGACGCGGATAGCGCGTGTCCATTGCTTGGAGTTCGGCGATGCGATCGGCGCGAAAATGCCGGAAATCCTGCCGCATCTCGCACCACGCCACCACCACCCGCACCTTGTCGAAGAAGCCCAGCGCAAATGGCCAGACGACGCGCTGGGACACGGCCCCGCCGGCATCGCGGTAGAGAAAGCCGAGCTTGCGCTCGTTGCGGATGGCCTGCCGCACCAGACCAAGATCGATGCCCTCGGTGGCCGCGGCAGGAGGCCCGACCAGCAGTGTGCTCGCGTCAAGATCCTCGCGCAGATCGTCGGGCAGCACGGCTGCGATCTTGGCCAACGCGTTGGCGGCGGCGGCCGAGAGACGCTGGTCCGGCTGCCTGGCGACCCAGCGCGAGCCGAGCACAATGGCTTCGATCTCCTCGTCGCTGAACATCAGCGGCGGCAGCATGAAGCCGGGCTTGAGCACATAACCCAACCCCGCCTCACCTTCGATCGGCGCGCCCTGGCCCTGCAGCGTGGCGATGTCGCGGTAGAGCGTGCGGATCGAAACGCCCGTCTCGTCGGCAAGCATGTGCCCGCTCACCGGCCGGCGATGCCGGCGCAAGCACTGTATGAGGTCGAGTAGGCGTTCGGAGCGGGACATCGAGCAGATTTGCCTGTTTCTTTGACATTGGTCCATCGCCGGCAGACATAAACCGGAGAGGCCGACCTGTCGGACTTGGTTGCGAAGCCGGTTGCCCTATGTCAAAAGCGGCCACGCCGTTCGGAGTTGCCCCCGCTTGAAGTCTTTTCGCGACAAACGCCGCGACAACCGTCCACATCCATCCGCCAAGAGTGCGGCGGACGTGTCACGCCCGCGTCCCGGCCAGGCTCCTGCCAGACCGGAAGCGCCACCGCGCGAGCGCCATGAGGCGAAGACGGAAAATCGTTCCGAACCGAACTCGGCGCCGCGCATCCTGGCCCGCCGCGAAGGCGCTCTGCCCACTGAACATCTTCCCGTGATCCTGGAAGTGGCGCCCAATGCCGATTATGCGCTGCTCGACAGCGGCACCGGCCAGAAGCTCGAACAATATGGCCCCTACCGGATCGTGCGGCCAGAGGGCCAGGCGATCTGGCAAAAGGCCTTGCCGGCAAAGGAATGGGAGCGCGCCGACGCCGTCTTCACCGGAGACACCGACGAGGAGGGGATCGGCCGCTGGCGTTTCCCGAAGCTGCCGCTCGGCGAGACCTGGCCGATGAAGCATGACGGCATCGACTATCTCGGCCGTTTCACCTCGTTTCGTCATGTCGGCGTCTTTCCCGAGCAGGCTTCCCACTGGGACCACATGGCCGGGCTGATCGCGGCGGCGAAGCGACCGGTCAAGGTGCTGAACCTGTTCGGCTATACCGGTCTCGCTTCCTTGGTGGCGGCTCGCGCCGGTGCCGAGGTCACCCATGTCGATGCCTCGAAGA
>NZ_RZQA01000448.1:0-5259 GCF_004022915.1 Mesorhizobium sp. M7A.F.Ca.US.006.04.2.1 | reverse complement strand
GCCGCTCTCCTCGACAAACGGCATCACCGCCAGCGAAGCGTGGCTGGGCTCGACCGGGCCGGGTGCGGTGGGCATGGTGGCCACCAGTGGCGATAGCGTGGACAGGCAGGCCGTTCGAAGCGAGGTGCCCGACTGTCGGTCGCGGATCGCCCGCCAGGCCGCGCGAAGCGGTGCGAAATCGAGCTCCTCCGACCGAAACAATCGTTCCGCCGCGGCCAGATGCTCTTCGGCCGCGCCGACCTCGCCGCGCCCGGCCAGATTGGACAGCAACGCCAGATGTCCGCACGTGTCGAACGGCGCCAGTTCCACCCATGTGTCGAGATGGGCGATCGCCTCGTCACTATAAGCCGGCAGGCTCGCGACAAGGCGTTCCAGCACGGCGGCATGGCAAGCGCTGAAGCGGCGGCGCTGCGCGATCAGCCAGCTGTTGAAATGCGGGCTGCGCTCGAGCTCCAGCCCGTCGAGGAAATCGCCGGCAAACAGTCCGGCCAGCACGCGCAAGCGCTCGACGTCAAGCGTGCCGATCCCTTGCGCGGCGGCGCGGCTGACCTCCAGCACATCGATCAGGCAATCGTCGAGATCGAGTGCGACCGTATCGCCTTGGGTGGAGACCCGGCGCCGGGCCGGCATGTCAAGCGCGCCGCGCAGCTTGCTCAGGCACCAGCGCAGTTCGCCCCTTGGGTCGTTCGGCACATCCCACAACAACTCGCACAGGCGACTGCGGCTGACCGGATGCGGCGCCAGCGCCAGATAGGCGAGCAGCGCGCGCAGCTTGCGTGACGCAGGCAGGGCAACCGGAGCGCCGTCGCGGGAGATCATCAGCGGTCCGAGCAGGCGCACGGAAAGGACCGGCATGTCGCCGTCCGGCCTCGATCGAGTGGATTCCACGTGCGTTTCCACGCCTGCTCCCACGCTGGCCTGTCGGCCTCTCCTGTATCACCAAACACGACACGGCGCATCCGGCAGCGGATCTCAGCGCCGGATACGGCCATTGCCGCTGTGCGGCATGTCAGTCCTAGCGCGGCAAGGTCACCAAACCTCGCCGCCCAACCCGCCGGTTTGTAACCGGCCCGTGAAGACAAAACGCGATGACAATCAAGGAGACCAAGATGTTGCAGCAGCAGAAGATCAGAACCACGGCCGGGCGCGGCCGCCTGTTCGACAGCATTCTCGACACCGTCGGCGACACGCCGGTGGTTCGCATCAACAATCTCGGACCGTCCCACGCGACGATCTACGTCAAGGCCGAGTATTTCAATCCCGGCGCCTCGGTGAAGGACCGGCTGGCGCTCAACATCATCGAGGAGGGCGAGCGCAGCGGGGCGCTGAAGCCGGGCCAGACGGTGGTCGAGGCGACCAGCGGCAACACCGGCATTGGCCTCGCCATGGTCTGCGCGCAAAAGGGCTATCCGCTGGTCGTCACGATGGCCGACAGTTTTTCGGTCGAGCGCCGCAAGCTGATGCGCATGCTGGGCGCCAAGGTGGTGCTGACGCCGCGCGCCGAAAAAGGTTTCGGCATGTACAAGAAGGCGGTGGAACTGGCCGAGGCCAATGGCTGGTTCCTTGCCCGCCAATTCGAGACGGCCGCCAACGCCGCCATCCACGAGGCAACGACGGCGCGCGAGATCGTCAATGATTTCGCCGGCTCGCGGCTTGATTGCTTCGTCACCGGCTATGGCACCGGCGGCACGGTGGTGGGCGTGGCGCGCGTGCTGCGCCGCGAGCGGCCGGAAACCCGCATCGTGCTCTCCGAGCCGGCCAACGCGCAGCTCATCGGCAGCGGCAAGGTCCAGCAGCGCGGCGTCGATGGTGCTCCCGCCGCCAGCCATCCAGCCTTCGAGCCGCACCCGATCCAGGGCTGGACGCCGGATTTCATCCCCAACGTGCTGCAGGAGGCGATCGACACCAGCCTCTATGACGAGGTGATGCCGATCGCCGGGCCCGAGGGCATCAAATGGGCGAGGGAATTGGCGCGCAAAGAGGGCATCTTCACCGGCATTTCCGGCGGCGCGACCTTCGCCGTGGCACGGCAGGTCGCGGAGGAGGCGCCGGCCGGTGCGGTGATCCTGTGCATGCTGCCCGACACCGGCGAACGCTACATGTCGACACCGCTGTTCGACGGCATCGAGGCCGAGATGGATGCCGACGAGACCGCCCTGTCGCGCTCGACGCCCGGCTGCCAGTTCCCGGCGGCTTGACGGGAGATCTGGTATGGACGCCGTGCAAGAAAACCTCGGCCTTTTGGCCGAGGAAACGCTCGATCCCCTGGACTGGGCCGATGTGCAGGCCCTGTCGCACCGGGTCATCGACGATGCGGTCGATTACCTCCGCGATGTGCGCGACCGCCCGGTCTGGCGGGAGATGCCGGCCGATGTGAGAGGGGCCTTCTCGGCGCCGCTGCCGCGCTCGCCGGCGCCGCTGGATGCGGTCTATTCTGAGGTGTCCCGCACGGTGATGTCCTATCCAATGGGCAACATCCATCCGCGCTTCTGGTCCTGGTATATGGGGTCGAGCAATTTCACCGGTGCGCTCGGCGATTTCCTTGCGGCAATCCAGGGCTCGAACCTCGGCGGCGGCAACCACGCCGCCGGGCTGATGGACAGCCAGGTGGTGAACTGGTGCAAGGAGATGCTGGGCTTTCCCGCTTCTGCCGGCGGCACGCTGGTCAGCGGCGGCTCGATGGCCAACATCATCGGGCTGACCGTGGCGCGCAACGTCAAGGCCGGCATCGACGTGCGCGAGCATGGTGTCGCCGCCATCGAAGAGCCGCTGCGCTTCTACGGCTCGGAGCAGATCCACTCGTGCCACCGCAAGGCGATGGAGGCACTTGGCCTCGGCAACCGGGCACTGCGCCGCATCCCGACCGATGCCGGGCTGCGCATCGATATCGCCGCCTTGCGGGCAGCGATCACAGACGACCGCGCGGCAGGGTTCAAGCCGGCCTGCGTCATCGGTACGGCGGGCACCGTCAACACCGGGGCGATCGACGATTTGCAGGCGCTTGCGAAGCTGTCACATGAGGAAGGCCTCTGGTTCCATGTCGACGGCTGCATCGGCGCGCTGATCGCCATTGCGCCTGAGAATGCCCATCGCGTCGCCGGCATCGAACGGGCGGATTCGGTCGCGCTCGATCCCCACAAATGGCTGCACGCGCCGTTCGAAGTCGGCTGCGCCCTGGTCAGGGATGCCGCCGCGCATCGCGGGACCTTCGCGGTGACGCCGGAATATCTGGAATCGACGCCGCGCGGCCTCGCTTCCGGCGAATGGCTGCACGACTACGGCCTGCAGACGTCGCGCGGTTTTCGCGCGCTGAAGGTGTGGATGGCGCTGAAGGAGCACGGTGTCGAGAAATTCGGCCGCCTGATCGACCAGAACATTGCCCAGGCCGTCTATCTTGCCGGCTTGATCGAGGCCGCGCCGCGGCTGCAGCTGGCGGCATCGCCGACCGTCAACATCGTCTGCTTCCGCTATCAGCCCGGTCTGACAGGCGAGGCTCTGAAGGTGCTCAACACGGAGATCATGCTGCGGCTGCAGGAACAGGGCATTGCGGCCCTTTCGGACACCACGGTGCATGGCGAGCACTGGTTGCGCGTGGCGATCACCAATCATCGCACACGGCGCGAGGATCTCGACCTGCTGGTGCGTGAAACGGTGCGGCTGGGGCATGAGATCGCGACGCAGGGTTCCGCACCTTCCTAGTAGCGGGCAGGCATGCGATTCTGCCGCGGTGATTCGGGAGATCCAGGCCGTGACGCTGTTTCGTATGGTTGCACTGGCGGCGCTGGTCTTCACCGCCTCGGCGCAGGCCGCCGACATGGCCTTCTTCGTCAAGAACCTGCGCAAGGAAGCAGTCGCGGTCGAGCTGTTCAGCCGCGACCGCGAGACGGTCTGGCCGGGCAACGACAAGGTGTTCCTGATCGCCCCAGGGTCGCAGAAATCTGTGCCGTTCTCCTGCAATCAGGGCGAACATATCTGCTATGGCGCCTGGGCCGACGGCAATGACAGCCTCTCGGCCGGCGTCGGGCCGGACAATGACCAGCCTTGCGACACCTGCTGCTTCATCTGCGTCGAACACTCGACAGAGACGATCGATCTGGTGCCGTAGAGCGCGGAAGTTTTCGTTGGACCCAAATTAAGTCAGGGATCGGCTCGTCCGGTCCACTTCCGCGATTCAGCGCTGCGTGCGATGGTCGCCACGCGGCCGGGTGGGCCGCTTATTCAGGGGGTCACTCATGTTTCATATCTATGCGCGCCGCGTGCTGGCCGCGCTGTCTCTCCTCATGCTGCTCGTGCCGGCGGCGCGTGCCGACGATGTCACCTTTGCCATCAAGAACGGCCACCCCAACGCCATGCGCGTCGAACTCTACAGCCAGGATCGCGACTATGTCTGGCCGGGCGATGACAAGGACTTCTACCTCGACGACGGCGAGACCAAGCAGCTGCCGATATCCTGCAACGCCGGGGAATCGATCTGTTACGGCGCCTGGGTCGATGGTGACGAGGGCACCTATTGGGGCGTCGGCCCCGGCAACAAGGAAAAATGCGAGGATTGCTGCTATACCTGCAGCGGCGGCGAGACCGAGGAGATCGAACTGGTCCCCTGACCGGTTTGCCAGCTTGACGGTCTTCGGGCTGGAGCCATAGCCTGTGCAAATACCCAGCGCGCGCCGCCTCGAACTGTTCAGACGCGACGTGCTTCAGGCAAAAGGAGCTCAGCTATGGCCGGCATGGTCGAAAGCGACAAGATCGACGTCGGGTTTTCCGGCAAGCGCTGCATCCATTCGCGCAACTGCGTGCTCGGCGATCCGCACGTCTTCGTGCCCAACGCGCCGGGTCAATGGATCCATCCCGAGGCGGCCAGCGTCGAGAAGATCGTCGCCATCGCCGAAAGCTGCCCGTCGGGCGCCATCACCTATGTCAGGAAGGATGGCGGGCCGCAGGAGCAAGCACCGGTGGTCAACACGGTGCGGCTGCGGGAAAACGGCCCGCTGGCGGTACACGCCGAGATCGTTCTCGACGGCGAGACTTCTTATCGTGCCACGCTCTGCCGCTGCGGCGCTTCGGAAAACAAGCCGTTCTGCGACGGCAGCCACAACAAATCCGGTTTTGCCGCCACCGGCGAGCCGCAGCTGAAGGACACGCCGGCGCTCGAAGCGAGAAATGGTCCGCTGAAAGTGACGCCGACCACCAATGGCCCGCTCAAGCTTGAGGGCAATCTCGAGATCGTCACCGGAACCGGCCATACGGTCGACCGTACAC
>NZ_RZQA01000447.1:0-5263 GCF_004022915.1 Mesorhizobium sp. M7A.F.Ca.US.006.04.2.1 | reverse complement strand
CACCGGCACCGCTGATCGCTGAGAAATAGTCGCGAAGCAGCCCCCGTCGTTCGGCCAAAAAGCTGCCGATCCGGGCGAGGGGCCGCCTTTGCGGCCGGGCGAGGGGCCGCCTTTGCGGTATGTCACTGGCCTGCGTCATGTCTCAAGGAGAGCCTAGGCCGGAAAACTTAACGTGCCGTTCTGGCGGCTGGGCTTGTGTCGAAAATAGATGCAACCGAAACGAGAAACCGACGCTTCGGCGCGGGAAAATTAACCTTTTGTTTTCCATGCCTGTTTAGCGTGGCTTAACGAATGGCCAATCTCCGTTCGCAGGTCGCCAAGGGTAAAGTTCCAGACGATGGTCGACAGGGAAAACCGCGAAGACTGGAAGCGCGAGCGCTCGTTGCTGGCGCTGGGCCAGGCTGTGCGTGGCGACGAACCCGACGCGTCGCTGGTCTCGATCGGCGACCGGGCAGACCCGTCATGGCGCGAGGACGCCGCCACGCGTCATCGCCTCGCCCGCTCGCAGCGCGAGGCGCGCAACCCGAAACTGTCGGATCCGGTCGCGGCCGACGGGGATCGTGAGCAAGCGTACCGCGCGCAAACCTCGCCGCGGACACAGCCTAGTGCCGCCGAAACCGCTGGCGCTCGTCGCGCCGATCATACATCGGAACCTTACGCTGCAGGCGACGCATCGTTATCCCGAAACGACGGCACGGACAGCCAGCAGTGGAAGCCGCTGATCGATCCGATGCAGGTGGTGCGCGGTGTCGGCAAGTCGAAGCTGCTGATCGTGACGACGACACTGCTGGGCGCCGCGCTCGGCGTCACCATCGCGCTGTCGACGCCGAAGAAATATGAGGCCACCACCGAACTGATCGTCGACCCGCGCGACCTGAAGCTCACCGATCGGGACCTCACCCAGTCGGTCGTCGCTTCCGACGCCACGCTGGCCATCGTCGAGAACCAGGTCCGGGTGCTGACATCAGGCACTGTTCTCAACAAGGTCGTCGACAAGCTCAATCTGGTCAATGATCCGGAATTCAATGGGCAAGGCAGCGGCGGCCTCAGTGTCATGTCGCTCATTCGCTCCGTCCTGTCCCGCAATGATGGGCCGGGGGGTGTCGACGACAGCCGTCGCCGCGCGCTTGCTGTCGGCAATCTGGCTGAGAGCCTTTCGGTCGAGCGCGGCGGCAAGACCTTCGTCATCACCGTCAGCGCCACCACGCAGAATGGCGAGAAATCAGCGCTCATCGCCAACACGATGACGGATGTCTTCCTGCAGACTTTCGGCCAGATACAGTCGGACACCGCAGGCCGCGCCACCGACGAACTGACGGCCAGGCTCGACGAGTTGCGCAAGGGCGTCGAGGCAGCCGAGCGCAAGGTCGAGGATTTCAGGGCCACGCACGATCTCGTTGACGCGCAGGGCCATCTCATCAGCGACGACGAGATGCTGAAACTCAACGAGCAGCTGTCGGTCGCGCGCGCCCGGACCCTGGAACTCAACGCCCGGGCGGCCTCGGCGCGTTCGGTCGACGTCAATTCGGTTCTCACCGGTACCTTGCCGGAGGAGATCAACTCCAACACGATGAGCGATCTGCGTTCGCAATATGCGTCGCTCAAGCAGGAAGCTGACCGCGCCGCCATCCGGCTCGGCCCGCGTCACCCCGAACTCCAGGCGATCAATGCCCAGATTGCCGGCGCACGCGACCGCATCGCCTCGGAGCTGCGCCGCATCGGCTCGTCGCTGCAGGTCGACCTCAAGCGCGCCGTCCAGCTCGAACAGGATCTCGCCTCTCGCCTGGCGCAGCTGAAGGTCCGCAGCGGCGACGTCAACAGCGACCTCGTGTCGATGCGCGAACTGGAGCGCGAGGCGACCGCCAAGCGTTCCGTCTACGAACAGTACCTGCTGCGCGCCAAGGAGACCGGCGAGCAGAAGGACATCAACACCGCCAACATCAATGTGATCTCGAAGGCCTTCGCGCCGCTCGAGCCGAACGGGCCGTCGCGGGTCGTGGTCGCGCTCGCCGGCCTGTTGCTGGGTTTCGCCTCCGGCATTGGCCTCGGAGCCATGCGTGGCGCCTATGAGAGCCTGCGTGACACCGCCAATTCGCGCTCGCGTCGCGACCATGGCGCGGACGAACGCCGGACGCCTTACGAAGACAAGGCATATCGGGCAGCGCCGCCGCCGGCGCCGCCATTACCACCAGCGCCGCAGCCATCGACACCCCCGCCTGCATCACCACCGCCGGCCGTGCCACCGCCTGTCCAGCAAGCCGAGGCCTCGCCGGCAGAAGGTCCCGGCCGGATCGGTGCCTTGCTGTCGAGGCTGCACAAGTCCGTCTCCCGCAGGCCATCCCGGGAGGAGCCGTTCGATACCGTCGAATGGGCCTCTGCCGAAAACGGGGAGCCAACGCAGGATCCGCAATACCGCGCCTATCCCCGGCCGGCGCCGGCCTTCGAGCCCCGGCAGGCGGCCGCGACAGCATACCCGGCACCACCTTTCCAGCCCGGCGGCCATCCGCAGCAGACGGCGCAGCCGCCACTGCCGCCTCCCATGATGACGCAGCGGCCATATTCCGGGCCGCAGCTCTATCCCTACGCGCAGCCATTAGGCTACGCGCAGCAGCCGGGCTATCCCTATCCGCAATCGATGCCGGCCGCCAATGCCGGGCAGCAGTCCGATCCGGCTCAGCCCGCTTCCGAGTCCTATCCACAGCCGCCCGTCGCGCAGCAGCAGGCGCCTCAGCCTCATCAGCGATCGGCGGAGCCGTCGCAGGCCGTGGAGGATGCCGAGCAGCAAGCGCCAATCGAGGAAATCCGCGCCAGCCTGCGCGAATTCCGCGAAGCGGTTCGCGAACTGACCGAGAGCCGCACGCGCCGCCGCTACTTCTGAGCCACAAAAATCTGCGCGGTGCCGTACAAAAACATGCCGGTTTCGCGTAAACGGCATGGGACGGCGCTTTGGCGGGATTGCATGTTGGATTTTTCGTGAAGATGCCACGCTGTGAAAGATCGAAAAGCGCGTCGCTTCCGGAAGCGACGCGCTTGGGCATTCTGGTGTTGAGGGTGGTCCATGGCTGAAGTGATTGATGGCAAGAGCGTTGCCGGGGACGTTGTGGGGACGGTCAAGACCCTGACGGCTGAACTTGTCGCCAAGGGCAAGGCCAAGCCCGGTCTTGCCGTGGTCATCGTCGGCGAGGATCCGGCCAGTCAGGTCTATGTCGCGTCCAAGTCGCGCACCGCCAAGGAATGCGGCTTTCATTCCGTCCAGCATACGCTGCCGGCCGAAACCTCCGAAGAGGCATTGCTGAAGATCATCGGCGACCTCAACGCCGATCCGGCCATCAATGGCATCCTCGTGCAGCTTCCTCTGCCGGCCCACATTGACGCCGGCAAGATCATCCAGACCATCGCGCCGGAAAAGGATGTCGACGGCTTCCACTTCATCAATGTCGGCAAGCTCGGCACCGGTGAACTCGAAACAGCGTTCGTGCCTTGCACGCCGGCCGGCTCGATGCTTCTGATCGAGCGGGTGCGCGGCAAGGACCTGTCCGGCCTCAACGCCGTCGTCGTCGGCCGCTCCAACATCGTCGGCAAGCCGATGGCCAACCTGCTGCTTGCCGCCAACTGCACCGTCACCATCGCCCACAGCCGCACCAGGGATCTGCCGGCCTTGGCCCGCACCGCCGATATCCTTGTCGCGGCCGTCGGCAGGCCGGAGATGATCAGGGGTGATTGGGTGAAGCCAGGCGCCACCGTCATCGATGTCGGCATCAACCGCATCCCGGCGCCGGAAAAGGGCGAGGGCAAGTCCCGCCTCGTCGGCGATGTCGCCTATGCCGAAGCGGCCAGGGCCGCCAGCGCCATCACACCGGTGCCCGGCGGTGTCGGCCCCATGACCATTGCCATGCTGATGGCCAATACGTTAGCCTCCGCCTACCTTGCGGCCGGATTGAAACGGCCGTCCTTCTGACCCGCCAGAAAGCTGCAGCTTTGCCGAACCCCAGTGTTCCCTCAGAACGGCCGGTCATGACTGACCCCGTTCAAGGCGGCCGGCAGTTCGCATTCCTGCTGGTAGACAAGTTCTCCATGTTCTCGCTGGCTGCCGCGATCGATACGTTCCGGTCGGCGAACCGGTTGCTTGGCCGCGACTTCTACGGTTGGACCACGGTGTCGGCCGATGGCGATCCGGTGATGGCTTCCAATGGCCTGCCGCTCAAGATCGACTACGCCGTTGCCGACCTGCCGCCGGTCGATATCCTTTTCGTCTCGGTCGGGCTGACGACCGAATTCCCCGGCAAGAGCAAGGTGCTGGCGGCTTTGCGAAGCTGGGGCCGGCGCGGCAATGCGCTGGGTGCCCTGTCGGTCGGGTCCTACCTGCTGGCCGAGGCCGGCCAGCTCGAAGGCTATCGCTGCACCATCCATTGGGAAAACCGTGCCGGCTTCGTCGAGCGATTCCCCGACATCAACTGCACTGGCAACGTCTTCGAGATCGATCGCAAGCGCTACACCTGTGCCGGCGGCACCACTTCGATCGACCTGATGCTGGAGATCGTGCGCGGCGATTTCGGCTCGAACCTCGCCAATGGCGTCGCCAACCAGTTCCAGCACGAACGCATCCGCTCGGCCGGCGACCGTCAGCGCGTCGGACCCGAACGCGACCTGACCGGCAAGTCGGAGAAGCTCAGGCGCATCGTCGAACTGATGGCCGACCACCTCGACGAGCCGCTTTCGGCGGTACAGCTGGCCAAATCCGCCGGCCTTTCGGTGCGCCAGGTCGAGCGCCTGTTCCTGCGCCATCTCAGCGTCACGCCCGGCCGCTATTACATGCGGCTGCGGCTGGAGCGGGCGCGCGAACTGCTGCGCCAGACCAACATGCCGATCCTCGACGTGGCGATCGCGACGGGCTTCACCTCGCATTCCTACTTCGCCCAGAGCTATCGGCTGCAATTCGGCAGGCCGCCTTCGGAAGAACGCCGCACGACTTACTAAGCTGGTTTTCGTTTTCGTTGAGAGTTCGGCATTCGGCCCCGCGCATCGGGCCAGGGCTATGAATTCGGGTTAATGGGTTCTTTCGGAGCCTTCGCCGCGCGTAGGTTGACGGGTGCATCAAACGAAAAACCCGCCTATTGCGGCGGGTCACCGGCGCAAATCAGCACCATAGCCAAATATGTACCTTAGCTGAGGTCAGGGTGTCAAGAAAAAATTCCTATTGCCGGGGAAAAGGCGGCGGACCCCGCCGAACTGGCCGCCGTCAGGACTTTTGTTAAGCTGGGTC
>NZ_RZQA01000446.1:0-5266 GCF_004022915.1 Mesorhizobium sp. M7A.F.Ca.US.006.04.2.1 | reverse complement strand
CAATTACGCACAGTAATTTTGCGTGATGTCGCCTTGCGGCGGCGAGGCACCCCGCCTATGCTTCCTGATGAACATGATTTCCCCTGAGACGGTCGCCAACAGCAAGCGCGCCTGGCTGAAGATTCTCGCCCGCTACAAGAAGCCTGACAGGCGGCGCAGCACCGTCGAACTCGCCATCACTCTCATTCCATTCGCCATACTCTGGGGCCTGTCCTCGGCGGCCTATGCCTATGGCCATTGGTGGGGACTGATCCTCATCCTTCCCGCGGCCGGGTTTCTGGTGCGCATCTTCATGATCCAGCACGATTGCGGCCACGGCTCCTTCTTCGCCAATCGCTACGCGGACGACTGGATCGGCCGCGCGCTCGGCATCCTGACGCTGACGCCCTACGATTGCTGGCGGCGCGCCCACGCGACCCACCACGCCAGCGCCGGCAATCTTGACGAACGCGGCATGGGCGACATCCGGACGCTGACCGTTGCAGAATACCGGCAGATGTCGTGGCGAGGCCGCCTTGCCTATCGTCTCTATCGCCACCCGCTGGTGATGTTCGGGCTCGGTCCGATCTGGCTGTTCATCTTCGAGCAAAGGCTGCCCGTCGGCATGATGCGCGGCGGCCTGACCCCTTGGGTGTCGTCGATGACCACCAATCTTGGCATCGCGGTCGCAGCAGCCATCCTCATTTGGTTCGTCGGTCCCGGCGCGTTCCTGGTGGTCCACCTGCCGATCGTCATCCTCGCCGGTTCGGCCGGCATCTGGCTGTTCTATGTCCAGCACCAGTTCGAGGAAACGGAATGGGCGAAGGATGTCGACTGGGAATTCCAGCACGCTGCCTTGCACGGATCGTCCTATTACGACCTCCCGCCGGTGCTGAACTGGTTCACCGGCAACATCGGTGTCCATCACGTCCATCACCTCTCCGCCAAGGTGCCGTGCTACCGGTTGCAGGAAGTGCTGCGGGATTATCCCGAGCTGCGCGACATCGGCCGTGTCACGCTGCTGGAAAGCCTGCGCTGCGTTAAACTGGCGTTGTGGGACGAGAACCGCCGCAAGCTGGTGTCGTTCCGCGAGGCACGGGCGGCGGCTTAAGCAATTCCAGCAGAAGTGGTGAACGGTTTCCAGGGAAAGCGCGTAGCGTTTTCCCTGGGGCAATTGCGTCAAACCAAGAAAAGTAAAACGACCGCCAGTCTATAGGCACCGCGCCTGGAGCTCCTATCAGGCAGCCCTGATCATGTCGGCGGCCTTTTCGGCGATCATGATGGTTGGCGCATTGGTGTTGCCACCAATCAGTGTCGGCATCACCGAGGCGTCGACGACACGCAAGGCTTCAAGCCCGCGCACCTTGAGTTGCGGATCGACCACCGCCATCTCGTCGACCCCCATCCGACAGGAGCCGACCGGGTGATAGACCGTGTCGGCGCGGGTACGGATATGGGTCATCAGATCGGCATCGCTTGGCTCGCCGGCGATGTGCATTTCCTTGTGCCGGTAGCGCGTCAGCGCCGGTGAAGCCAGCACCTGCCGGGTGATCCTCACGCCTTTCAACAGCAGCTCCGCATCGCGCTGGTCGCCGAGAAAGCGCGGATCGATGCGCGGCGCGGCAAGTGGATCGGCACTGGCCAGCCCAACCTCGCCACGCGAGTGCGGCCGCAATATGCAGACATGACAGGAGAAGCCGAAGCCGTAGTGCAGCGTGCGCGCATGGTTTTCGACCAGCCCGATGACGAATTGCAGCTGCAGGTCAGGGCGCTCAAGCGCCGGGTCGGATTTGACGAAAGCGCCGCTCTCGGCCGCCGGCGAGGCGATCAGCCCGGTCCCATCCCGCCGCCACTGCGCGATATGCCGTAGGAAACCCAACGCGCCGCGCGGGCTCATGCCAAGCATATCGGTGTCCTTCGATCTCCAGCCGACGATGAAATCGAGGTGGTCCTGCAGGTTCTTGCCGACGCCCGGCAGTTCGTGGACGACGGGAACGCCATGCACGGCAAGTTCGGCCGCCGGGCCGATACCCGACAGCAACAGAAGCTGCGGCGAACCGAAGGCACCGCCACACAGGATCACCTCGCACGACGCCTGCGCCACTGCCTCGCCTTTGCGTGTCCGGTAGCGGATACCGGTGGCCCGCTTGCCGTCAAGGACGATGCGTGTGGCGTGCGCCCGCGTGATCACGGTCAGATTGGTCCGCTGCATCACCGGATGGAGATAGGCGGCGGCAGTCGAACAGCGCTCGCCATTACGGGCGCCACCGGCAAATTGGGTCACCTGGAAATAGCCGGCGCCCTCTTGTTCCGGTCCGTTGAAATCGTCCGAGGCGCGAATCTGGTTTTCGGCACAAGCCTCTATGAAGGCCTTGGCGATTGGCCTCGGCGAGCGCTGGTTCGACACTTTCAGCGGGCCGTCCCCGCCATGCAGGGCATCAGTGCCGCGCTCATTGCCTTCGGCGCGCCGGAAATAGGGCAGCACCTCATCCCACGACCAGCCCTCACAGCCCAGATCGGCCCATTCGTCATAGTCGCTGCGATGGCCTCTGACATAGAGCATCGCATTGATGGCGCTGGAGCCGCCCAGCGCCTTGCCGCGCGGCTGGTAGCCGTTGCGGCCGCCAAGACCTTGCTGCGGCACGGTTTCGAAGGCCCAGTTGTTGATCCTGGGCCGGCCGGAAAGCATACCGATAATGCCAGCCGGAGCGCGGATCAGCATATCCCTGCCCTCGCCGCCAGCTTCGATCAGGCAGACCGTTTTCGAGGGATCTTCCGAAAGCCGTGCGGCAAGCGCACAGCCGGCGGACCCACCGCCGGCTATGACATAGTCGTAACGCATGAAGACCCCTCCCCGATCATTCCGGATTTTCCATCCGGAAGCTCAAGAGAAGGCTTGAACAGGGGGCGTTGTAAAGACGCGCGGAATTACCGCAACGTCAGCTGCTGCGAACGCGCCGCCAGGAGTATTTCGGGCCTTTTGGTTCCGGCACGGCGGCTGGCTGGTAGTAGAGCCCCAATCCGCCGGTGCGGCCCTCCTCCAGACGCTTCAACAGCACGGGGTTCGATATCTCGAACTCGTCGAAGCCCAGGCGCAGCATATGCGGCAGTTGGTCGACCAGTACCTGGCCCGTGGCGCGAACGGCACCTTCGAAATGGTAGCGGCCGCGCAGCAGTTCTCCCTTGGAGAAGGAGCGGCCGTCGCTGAAGGCCGGAAAGGCCAGCGCCACCAGCGACAGCTGGTCGAGCAGGTCGGCGATCTTCTCGAGCTGATCACCCGGCTGCAGCAGGACGCCGAGCCGTTCCTTGGCCGAGCGGCGCACCTCCGGATCGAGATCGAGGAAGACTTGCAACGGCAGGATGAAGCGGCCGTTGCCGGACAGCGCATCGGCGCTTTCGGCATGCGTCCACTCATCCTCCTGAAAACCCGCAGGGGTCCAGAGCCGGGTCTCCGGTGTCGTCGGTCCAGTCATCAAAAAGTTCCTAAACAGTCAAACGAAACCAAGGATGTGTTGAGATTCAGGTCAGGCTGCGCCGAAAATGGCGGCTTCCGAGAACCGGAGCGGAGCATACTTGAAGTACGTGAGCACCGGAAGCGCAGGAAGCCGCCGTTTGCAGGCCAGCCTTACCTGAATATCAGCATATCCTAAAGGGATGCGTCGGTCAGCGACTTCTCCAGCCCCGACAGGTGAATGCCGCACTCGGTCTTGGCATGACCGGCCCAGCGGCCGCTGCGCGCGTCCTCGCCCGGCTGCACCGGCTGCGTGCACGGGAAGCAGCCGATCGACAGATAGCCATAAGCGACCAGCGGATTTTCGCGCAGCGCATGCGCGCGCATATAGTCGGCCTGGTCCGATGTCGTCCAATGCGCCAGCGGATTGATGCGGATGCGCGGCCCGACCGCCTCGAACACCGGCAGCGCTGCCCGCGTCGCGGCCTGAAAACGCTTGCGGCCAGTGAGCCAGGCACGAAATGGCGCGACACCGCGCGCCAGCGGCTCCACCTTGCGCACGTCGCAGCAGGCATCGGTATCGCTTTGGTGCAGATTGCCCGTCGGATCGATCCGTTCGAGTGCTGCTTCCTCGGGTTTGATCACCCTTATGTTGGTCAGCCCGAAATCGGCGGCAAGCGCATCGCGATAGCCGAGCGTCTCCTCGAAATGCTTGCCGGTGTCGAGGAAGATGACCGGCAGCGTCCGGTCGATCTTGGCGATCATGTGCAGCAGCACGGCCGAATCCGCGCCGAACGACGACACCGCCGCGATCTCGTCGAGGAACAGTTCGCGGGCCGAGCGTTCGATGATCTCGAGCGGCTTCAGATGACCATAGAGCGCATCGAGCCCCGCCGCTTTGGCGGCGATGCCGTCATCGACGTCTCCAATACGGTCAAGCGGCCTTGGCTTCGCCAGCATAGAGCGCCTCCTTGAACGGCGCGGGACCGACTCGGCGGTAGGCGTCGATGAATTTCTCTTGTGGGTCGAGCCGAAGGCCGAGATAGGTCTCGACGATCTGTTCGATGGCGTCGGTGATCTCTTCCGAAGAGAAGCCGCGGCCGATGATCTCGCCGACCGAGGTGTTCTCGTCGGCCGAGCCGCCCAGCGTCACCTGATAGAGTTCGGAGCCCTTCTTCTCGACGCCGAGGATGCCGATGTGGCCGACATGGTGATGACCGCAGGCGTTGATGCAGCCGGAGATCTTCAGCTTCAGTTCGCCGATCTCGCGCTGCCGCTCAAGCGAGGCGAAGCGGCGCGAGATTTCCTGCGCGATCGGGATCGAGCGCGCCGTGGCCAGCGCGCAGTAGTCGAGGCCCGGGCAAGCGATGATGTCCGATATCAGGTTGGAATTGGCCGTCGCCAGGCCGATGCCGACCAGCGCATCATAGACCGCCTTGAGGTCGGCGCGGGCCACATGCGGCAGGATCAGGTTCTGCTCATGGCTGACACGCAGCTCGTCAAAGCCATATGTCTCGGCGATGTCGGCGATTGCGTCCATCTGGCTGTCCGAGGCGTCGCCGGGCACCTCGCCGATGCCCTTCAGCGAGATCGTCACAGCCGCATAATCGGGATGGCGGTGCGTCACGACATTCTGGTCGAGCCACTCCGAGAACCCCTTGGAATCGAGCCGCGCCAGCTTGACCGCCTGGTCGCCTTCCGGCCGCTCAGCGAGTGCCGGTGGCGCGAAATAGGCCTCGATGGCGCGGATATCGGCTTCCG
This sequence comes from Mesorhizobium sp. M7A.F.Ca.US.006.04.2.1, assembly GCF_004022915.1. Classification (NCBI taxonomy): domain Bacteria; kingdom Pseudomonadati; phylum Pseudomonadota; class Alphaproteobacteria; order Hyphomicrobiales; family Phyllobacteriaceae; genus Mesorhizobium; species Mesorhizobium sp. M7A.F.Ca.US.006.04.2.1. The sequence continues at coordinate 75 of NZ_RZQA01000446.1, read as the reverse complement.
GCAGCTTCAGCTGGGCGTCTTTCAACTCTTGCCACTCGGCCTCGATTTGGCGGGTGATCTCCTCGACGCCGGTCT
>NZ_RZQA01000445.1:0-5274 GCF_004022915.1 Mesorhizobium sp. M7A.F.Ca.US.006.04.2.1 | reverse complement strand
GAAATTTTCCGATCGGGAATCCAGAGCATCGACCGTGGTCAATGGGAAGCATCGCGCTCGATGGGTTTTGGCTTTTCGCTGACCATGCGCCGGATCATACTGCCGCAGGCGCTTCCGGTCATCATTCCGCCGACCGGCAACCAGTTCATTTCCATGCTCAAGGACAGTTCGCTGGTCTCGGTCATCGGCGTCTGGGAACTGATGTTCCTTGCCCGCACGCTGGGTCAGAAGACCTTCCAGCACATGGAGATGCTGATTTCGGCGTCTCTCATCTACTGGATGCTGTCGATCTGCCTCGAGCTGATCCAGTCCCGCATCGAACGACACTATGCCAGGAGCAAGGTGCGATGAGCGCTCAAGCCATCATTGAAGCCAGAGCCGTCTCCAAATGGTACGGCCAGTTCCATGCCCTGAAGGACATCAATCTGACGGTCCACAAAGGCGAACGCATCGTCATCTGTGGTCCGTCCGGCTCCGGAAAGTCGACACTGATCCGCTGCTTCAATCGCCTCGAATCGCATCAGGAGGGCGACATCGCCGTCAACGGCATCCATCTTCACCCAAAGATGAAGAACGTCGCCGACGTGCGCAGCAATGTCGGCATGGTGTTCCAGCACTTCAACCTGTTTCCGCATCTGACCGTGCTGATGAACTGCATGGCCGGGCCGATGTGGGTCAAGGGCGTTTCCGCCGCCGAGGCACGCAAGACCGCGCTGCAGTTCCTGGAGCGCGTGCGCATTCCCGAACAGGCGAACAAATTCCCGGTCCAGCTGTCGGGCGGCCAGCAGCAGCGCGTCGCCATTGCGCGAAGCCTGTGCATGAAGCCGGCGGTAATGCTGTTCGATGAGCCGACATCGGCACTCGACCCGGAAATGGTGTCGGAAGTGCTCGATACGATGACCGGGCTAGCGCGCGACGGCATGACTATGGTTTGCGTCACTCATGAAATGGGCTTTGCACGGGCGGTGGCCGACCGCGTCATCTTCATGGATGCCGGCCAGATAGTCGAGGAAGGCAAGCCGGACAGCTTCTTCGGCAATCCTCAGCACGATCGCACCAAGCTGTTTCTCAGCCAGATACTGAAGCACTGATACGCACATTTTGCCAAGCCAATGGCGGTGAGGGTAGTGGGTCAGTTATTCAGCGATAATGCGGACGGTCTCTGCTATGGTGGAGCGCAAGTCTCCACCCGTGCCGCCGCTCGCATCTGAAAGCGTCGGGCGCTTTCAACAGCAAGATGGTTAGGCTCCCACTCGCTGATCGGGATAAGGCTCGTTGCGGATTAGCTCGAACGTCGCTTTTACCACAAACAGCGGCGCGGTTGTACCGGCATGAACTTGCAATGCGACTTGGCGGAATGTGCCGTTCGGCATCTGGTCCTTGGCTATTTCGAGCAACGCTCTTGCTGCCTCATCTTCGGCAGAAGCTAGGGTTGGAAGGTCTGTGCCTTCCGTGTCCGGGTATGAGGTTCCATTGTCGACTAGATCGAAGAAGAAGCGGGCCATTTAGCCCTAATCGCGAACCCTCAGAAATGTTTCATTGCTACTACATCTCAATCAGGGCGTAGGCCACGCCGAAGATTGCAAGCGTTGCAGCCGCAAAAAACGCCCAGCCTTTTAAGGCGGCGCGCACATCCTCTGGCTTCGCGCCCTTCTGATTATCGTATTCGTCCATAGTAAAGACCCTGGTTCATCGGTCTGTCTTGATACCAACATCAATCGGCAGTGGGCAACCCTTCGGTGGGGTCTGTCAGGCGAACGCGCGCTTCTTACAGGAGCCGCGCACCGCCGGCTTCTCGGATTCCTTCGCTTCGATCAGGGCCACGATATCGCCAAACTCCCAAAGTTTGCCAGTCACGCCAGCGGCCATTGCCGGGGTCAGCCGCAAGGTCGCATGGATACGGCCAAAATTGTAGTACATGAAGTGAAGCGCCACGGCGTTGGCGTGAGCCTCCACCTTTTTGGAACTGGCGCCGGTGACGAGAAATGTGGCGCTGAGCCTGACTCCTGCTCGGCCTATCGCCGTGTCAGGCGGCCCTGCTTGCTGCGCCGTCGTTCGAATAGGCGGGGAAGTCCGTGTACCCCACTTCACCGTTGCGGGTGTAATAGACGGACCGGTCCGCCACAGCCAATGGCCAGCTGGCGCGGCCTGGGCATGCTCGACGTCATTGAAGCCGCCGCACCATATGAACGCGCCGGGGAACAACGCTCGCGCCTTGGCGAGCATGTCATGGTCGAGATGGCGCGCCTCGAACGTGACCGATTCCATGTTGCCGTCGGGCAGCAGCTCATAGAGCAGATGGACATAGGCCACGCCGCGGCGCCCGAGCTGCTCGACGATGTACAGGAACGTCTCCTCGACGAGCGGATCAGCGGGCATCGAACCATACTTGCCGAACGGTGAAAGGCGAACCCCCACGCGTCCCGGGCCGAATTCCGCCACGACCGCGTCGACGACTTCCATCAGGAAGCGCGTACGATCTTCCATGCTGCCGCCGCCATAGCAGTCTGTGCGGGTGTTGAGCACCGAGTTCATGAACTGCTCGATCAGATAGCCATTGGCGGCATGGATCTCGATTCCGTCAAACCCGACCTCCCGGGCATTGGCGGCGGCTTTGGCGAAGGTTCCCACCATGGCCGTCACTTCCTCGGTGCTGAGCGGCCTCGGCATCTCTGCCGCCATGAAGCGCAACCGGCCGTCCGGGCCATGGGCGAATACCTCTGAGCCGACGGCCTGTTCCGCGGTCACACCCACTGGCGCCTGGCCGTTCGGCAGAAGCGAGGAATGCGCCAGTCGGCCGACATGCCACAGCTGCATGAAGATGGTGCCGCCCTGACGATGAACCTCTTCGGTCACCGGGCGCCAGGCCTGCTTTTGGGCTTCGGAGTGAATCCCGGGAATCCGCGCGTAGCCGTGGCTGGACGTGATCCACGTCGTTGACTTCGGAGATGATCAGGCCGGCGCTACCGCGCTGACCGTAATATTTGACGGTCAGTTCGTTCGGGAGGTCGCCATCTGTCGGAAGGGCGCCCTCGGAGGTAGAGCCGGTTGTCGTCGTCTGCAGGGATTACCGGTCCCGCCAGCCCTCCCGCAAATCCTTTGGACGAACCCGAGTAGATTGCCAACGCGACCGAGAATGCTTAACCAATAGGCTTCCATGTTGTCTCCGCTCACCGGAACCGCAATGGACTCAAACTGTGCTTGCGAGCGACGTTCTCAAATCGCGGCACGGCGTCAGGGCGCCCGACCGGTGAAAAGATCGTGGAACCGCTGCAGGTACAGCGGCCAGCCTTGATCGCTATCGACCCCACCGCGCACGCTCTCCCAGCCTTCGCCGTGGCACTCGAAATTCCTGTGCTCGATCTCAACCCTGGTCCGGTTCTCCGTCTCCGCCGTGAACCGGACTTCCCATTCGCTGGTCTTGTTCAGGTCGGACTCAATCTGCCACCGCGGGTTGATATCCCAACTCAGAACCAGCCGGCTCGGCGGATCGTAAGTCAATACACGAGCCCAGCGACACTCGCTGCCGTCGACGCCGCGATCGTAAACGTGCCCCCCAACCCAGGCTTCAAAGATCGTCTCAGCAATGGGCACTGCGAGAAGATTGTGCTCGCGAGGTTTGAACCTGCCGAAATCCTCGGTGAAGACCTTGAAGGCACGCGCCATAGATGCCTCGACGACGACGGAGTGCCTTACAGGCTCGGTAGCAGGATGCTTGCTCATACCTGGTCCTTCTTTGGAGGCTCGACGACTAGTTTGTAGCCCGCCAGGGTCTTGCTCCAGAACTGATCGACTTCCGCGCGCAGACTTGCCAGGCCGCCGGGATCGATACGATATATGCTTTCCTTGCCCGAGCGCGTGTCGGCAACAAGCCCGGCCTCCTTGAGTACCTTCAGGTGCTGAGAGACCGCTGGTCTGGTTACAGGCAGCGCACGAGCAAGTCCGCTGACCGAACAAGGCTGTTCGAGCAACAGTTCGAAGATCGTTCGTCTCGTCGAATCTCCGAGCGCAGTCCAGTAGTTCGCGTTAGTGGCCACTAACGCGAACTTAAATCGACGGGCCTTCCATGTCAACCTTGGAGTAGTCGACGGGCGGCCCGTTGACTCTGATTAAGCCGCCTTGGCGGCCCCGTCTCGTCGCGCCTCCCGGGCGAGCCGCGGCGCATGCAAAAGCGCGAGCCGATGAGAGCGTTGCAGGACGATCTTGCCAAGCCCATGCCGAGGTCATTACTGCAACCGGCTCCGATCCTGAGCCGATGGGAGGATCAGCGCGTCGCCGCCGGGAGAAGGTGAATTGACGGATGCATTCCCCTGTTGTCTCACCGCCTCTATCAACTCATGTGTTGCTTGAGCGACCTTGGCAACGGGCAATCGGTGCACGCAGTAGACGCCGCCCGGGTTGTTGGGTTTGCACAAATGGGGAGCAACACACTGGCAAGGCAATGGCGGCTCAACCGTGCGGTAAGGCACGCCAACTGGGCCCCAGACATCTGGGGGAGTGAGCCCGTAGAGGCCCACAACTGGAGTTCCGACCGATGCGGCCAAGTGCATTGGGCCGCTCTCGTTTCCCAGGAAGATAAACGCGTCCGCAAGCAATGCTGTTAGTGTCTCAAGCGAGGCTTTGCCAACAACGCTTGCCAACGGGGAGACCGCCACATTCAGGATACGTTGCGCGATTGCGCTCTCGTCAGGTCCGCCAATCAGCAGTGACCGCAGGCCCGTCGTTTCATAAACTTCATCGATCACTGCGGCGAACCGTTCAGGTTGCCAGCACCGCCCTTCGAACCTTGCTCCGGCGTGCACCGCGACGAAAGCTTTTGCATTCAGATTGCTCTGAGCCAGAATCTGGGTCGAAGCGCCTCGTCCGATGGATGTGGGCTCAAGCCTCGGTGTCACTTCACTCGACGTTATCCCGAGCGCTCTCAGCGGCGAAAGATATCGGTACAGGTAATGCGCGCCTCCCTGGCCGAAGGTTTCAGCAAATATATTGGCAGGCTGACTTTCCCAAGATTTTAGAGGCACTTCGGGGGGATCGTATCCGACGCGCATTGGGGCGCCGATCAGCTTGTGTAGCATCCTCGATGTCTTCGAGTCGGTCAGATCGATGGTGAGATCGAATTTTCGGCGGCGGAGCTCAGCGACCAAGCTTGAATATTCCTTCAAGCGCCTGGTTAGGCTTCTACCACCACCTCGAGGGTCGAATCCGATGGCTATGTCTGCGATACCCTGGCTGACCACCAAGTCTCGCAGGCCAGGAGCGCAAAGCATGGCCATG
>NZ_RZQA01000444.1:0-5279 GCF_004022915.1 Mesorhizobium sp. M7A.F.Ca.US.006.04.2.1 | reverse complement strand
GCCCAAGCCACATCAACTGCTCGCTGTCCGCCTCCAGCCGTGCGTCCAGCGTGAATCCGGCCTTCAGGCCCGGCAGCATCGGCGTTTCCCTTGCTTTTCTTGTTTTCCTCAAACGCAGGAACGCTAGAGCGGCGGCAGGGGGGCTGCAAGCGAATCATTGCGCCCCTCACGCTTTGGTGCGCCAATTCCATATTTTTGCGATTTCTGCGGCGCACTTGCATTTCGTCGCGCAATTGCCGATATGGAAAGCGGGAGGTTGGTGGTGGACGATCCACTCGCCAACCGGGTCAGGTCCGGAAGGAAGCAGCCCTAACGAGCCCGGAACGGGTCATTGTTCCAGCCTCCCACCTCATCGGCCCCTCTCGCGACATTGACGACGCATTGCAGCGCGGGCGAGACTATGCGCAGGAATCGGCCGCCTTCGGGCGCGGCCATTTGGAGCTTTACGGGCGTATGAGCGAAGCCGGAAATTCGGGACCAAAGAGCCTGGAGATAGGCAAGGCCGCCGCCTATCGCGTGCTGGCACGCAAGTACCGTCCTTCGAACTTCTCCGAGCTGGTCGGCCAGGAGCCGATGGTGCGCACCCTCACCAACGCCTTTGCCACCGGCCGTATCGCCCAGGCCTGGATGCTGACCGGCGTGCGCGGCGTCGGCAAGACGACGACGGCGCGCATCCTCGCGCGCGCCCTGAACTATAAAACCACTGATATCGACCAGCCGTCGGTCGACCTTGCCGTCCTCGGCGAACATTGCCAGGCGATCATGGAAGGCCGCCATGTCGACGTCATCGAGATGGACGCCGCCTCGCACACCGGCATCGACGACATCAGGGACATCATCGAGCGCGTGCGCTACGCGCCGGTCTCGGCCCGCTACAAGGTCTATATCATCGACGAAGTGCACATGCTGTCGACGCAGGCCTTCAACGGCCTTCTGAAGACGCTGGAAGAGCCGCCGCCGCACGTCAAATTCATCTTTGCCACCACCGAAATCCGCAAGGTTCCGATCACCGTCCTGTCGCGCTGTCAGCGCTTCGACCTGAGGCGCATCGACGCCGGCGCGCTGGTCGGGCATCTCGCCTCGATCTCGGCCAAGGAGGGCATTTCGGTCGACGACGACGCGCTGGCGATGATCGCGCGCGCCGCCGAGGGCTCGGCTCGTGATTCGCTCTCCATCCTCGACCAGGCGATTGCCCATGGCGCCGGCTCTGTCGGCGCCGACGCGGTTCGGGCGATGCTGGGGCTTGCCGACCGCGCCCGCATCGTCGACCTGTTCGAACATGTGATGAAAGGCGATGTGGCGGCAGCCCTTGGCGAATTCCGTGCGCAGTACGATACCGGCGCCGATCCGGCCGCCGTGCTGACCGACCTTGCCGAATTCAACCACCTCGTCACCCGGCTGCGTTTCGTGCCGACGGCCATCGAGGATGCCTCGCTATCCGAGGACGAGCGGCAGCGCGGCGCCGATTTCGCCAGGACGCTGTCGGTCAGGGTGCTGTCGCGGACGTGGCAGATGCTGCTCAAGGGCATTCCAGAGGTGCAGTCCTCCAACCGGCCGGTCAGTGCCGCCGAAATGGTGCTGATCCGGCTGGCGCATGCCGCCGACCTGCCGACGCTGGACGAGGCGTTGAGATCGCTTGAAGGCGCCGCGCCGGTGCAGAATGGCGCGCTGCGCCCAAATGGGGCGCCCGCAGGGGGAGGAGGCAACGGCAACGGCGTCAGCGCGGTGGCGCAGACGCGCATGCCGTCTGGCCCGGGCGGCGCGCAGACCATGCGGCTGGTCGAAGCCTCGCCTGCGCCCGTTGCCTACGTCGCTCCGCCGGAGCCGGTCACGGAGGCGCAATCGGCGCCGCTGAAATCGCTGGCCGACATCATTGCCCTGGCAGACGCGCAGCGCGACATCGCCTTCAAGGTGCTGGTCAAAAGCTGCATCCGGTTTGTACGCATCGAGCCCGGCCGCATCGACGTTGGCCTGACCAGCGATGCGCCCAAGATGCTGCTCAACGACCTGACGACGAAATTGCGCGCCTGGACCGGTCGCAGCTGGCTTGTCTCGCTGTCGAAGGAAGAGGGCGGCCAGACGCTCGCCGAAATGGAATCGGCCAAACGCGAGACGGCTTTTCTCGATGCCAAGAGCGACCCGACAGTGGCCGCCATCCTGGCGCGCTTTCCCGGTGCCAAGATCATCGATGTGCGCATTCCGGACGCGCCGGAAGCCGAAACGGCAGAGGCCGAAGTGCCGGTCGAGCCGCCGGCTGACGACGATGAACCCTGATCCAGCCACGAATCCGCAAAGGACCCGACCATGAAAGATCTTCTCGGCCTGATGGGCAAGGCGAAGGAAATGCAGGCCAAGTTCCAGGCCATGCAGGACGAGATCGCCACGCTGGAAGCGTCCGGCCAGGCCGGCGGCGGCCTGGTCAATGTGACGCTGACCGGAAAATTCGAGATGAAGTCGTTGAAGATCGATCCGTCTCTGTTCAAGGAAGACGATGTCGAGATCCTGGAAGACCTGGTGCTGGCCGCTCACAACGACGCCAAGACCAAGGTCGAGCAGATCATGCAGGAAAAGACCAAGGCGCTGACCGCGGGCCTGCCGATCCCGCCGGGAATGAAACTGCCCTTCTAGCCTTCGGTGCGGCCATGGCCGAAGAGCCGTCCGAAAGACTGATCGAGCAGCGTATCCGCAACAGGATCTACGAGATCCTGGAAATCCTGGCCGATTGTGACGACGGCGTCGATCTCGTCGGCATCAAGGGTTATTTCTATCTGTTCGAGGATTTCCTCCATCGCCCATCGATCGAAGCCGGCACATCGGCGCTTTCGAAGGACGAGCGCGCGATCGTGCTGGAGATCGCCGAATTCCTCGAGGCGGCAAGCGAGACAAATCCGGACTTCACCAAGGCTGAGTTCATAGACAGCGACTGGCCGGGAAAGATCGCGCCGACGGCCAGGGAGGCGCGGACGCTGTTCCTCCGGCGCGGCCTGTTTTCGGAGAGGGTCGAGGAGCTTGAGCCTGGCCAGCCGGCCGCGATAGCGGCCGGGCGGTAGATCGCTTCAGGAAAAATCGCGTGGTGCTTTCCCTTGGGGCAATTGCGGCGAAACAAAGAGAGAGCGGTCATCGCTTTTGTGAAATGACGGCTCGATCTATCTGGAAAGCCACGAAATTGTGCCAATTTGGCAACAGTACGTTGTTAATAACGTTTTGGCCATCATTTTGCCCGAAAGTGTCTCATTCTTGCCGCAGCCTGGGGGCGGGCACGAAGTGAGAGGGTTACCTGTTGATTTCCACGCGATGGAAGACGCCGCTGTTGCTCGGCGCCGTCATTTCACCCCTGTTTTTGGCTGCCTGCAGCCAGACCACTTCACACGGCATGTCCGTCGCCAGCCTGACCGACGCCATCACGCCGGGTTTCCTGAGTTCAGGGGCCTACAGCCACACGCCGAAGGACAAGGAATGCCTGGAACGGGCGATGTTCTTCGAGTCGAACCGCTCGAGCCGCGACGGCATGATCGCGGTCGGCACGGTGGTGATGAACCGGCTGCGCTCCGGCAACCATGGCAGCACCATCTGCCAAGTGGTGGGCGAGCCCGGGCAGTTCGCGCCAGGTGTCATGACAAGGCCGATGAATTCACGCGCAATGCCCGATGTCGAGGAAGCCGCCGACGCGGTGCTGAAGGGCGAGCGCAAGTCCAAGCTCAAGAACACCATGTTCTTCCACACAGCCGGCCTCCGCTTCCCCTACAAGAACATGCACTACACCATGGTTGCCGGCGGCAATGCCTTCTACGAGAAGCGCGGCCGCAACTGGCAGCCGCTGCCGGATGAGCCGCAGGTCGCTATTGCCTCGGCGGCGCCCGACAAGTCAGCCGCGCCGGTGACGATGGTCGCGTCCGCCGAGCCGGTGCGTCCAGCCAGGACGGCAACCGTTCGATCCGCTCCCGCCCAGCAGACCTATGTGACCGCCGCCGCCGCGCCGGCCGCGAAATCCGCGCGTGTCTCGCAAGAGCCGACGGTGGTGGCGATGCAGGAGCCGATGGAAGAGCCGGATGCCGCGCGTTTTGGCGGAAGCTTGAACACAAGGGTCATCTCGTCGGTTCAAGACGCGCCGCAAGAGGCGTCGATGGGGTTCCAGTCGACGCCTGAGAACACAGACGCCATTGGCGCGATGATTGTCAGCCAGGGCCGGCCGCTCGAGACCAACTGATCTGCGCCCCGCGGTCCGCCAAGGCCCAATATGGCGGTCATGCGGATGCAGATGTTCCAAAGCGCTCTGAAAAATCCTGGAGCGGTTCACCGTTTCGCGGAAACGGTGAACCGCTCCAGCTTTTCGTTTTGACGCAATTCCGGACGGAAAACCGCTTCGCACTTTTCCTGGAATTGCTCTAGATCAGAGCGATGTCGAAGCGAATCGCCGGTCCCGAGATCGAACGTCTGATCCAGCTCCTGGCCAAGGTGCCGGGGCTGGGACCCCGTTCGGCCAGGCGTGCCGCCCTTCATCTGATCAAGAAGAAAGAGCAGCTTTTGTCGCCCCTTGCCGCCGCCATGGCCGAGGCGGCCGACAAGGTGCGCATCTGCTCGACCTGCGGCAATGTCGATACATCGGACCCTTGCATGATCTGCACCGATCCGCGCCGTGATGCCGGCACCATCATCGTCGTCGAGGACGTCTCCGACCTGTGGGCGCTGGAGCGCGCGGCGGCGATGAATGTGCGCTACCACGTGCTCGGCGGCACGCTGTCGCCGCTCGACGGCATCGGCCCCGAGCAGCTCAACATGCGCTCGCTGGTTGATCGCGTCGCCGGCGGCGAGGTCAAGGAGATCATCCTTGCCGTCAACGCGACGGTCGAGGGCCAGACGACCGCGCATTACCTCACCGACCAGTTGTCCGGCTTCGACATCAAGGTGACGCGCCTTGCGCATGGCGTGCCGGTCGGCGGCGAACTCGACTATCTCGATGAGGGCACGCTGGCCGCGGCGCTGCGTTCGCGGACGGCGTTTTGACAAAGTTGCGGCAGAGGATGCGGGTCATGATTTTTGCGCGTCCTTCCAGGCTGGTGCCAAGCACCCCCCTCGACAGGACGGAGAGGGGTGCGAAGGAACGCAAACCTCTCAGATTGGTTCTGTTTTCCTTTTTTGCAGTTCTTCTCTCGGTCTTTTCCACCCCCGCCTCCGCCGCAAAGATCGACGACCAGTTCCGCGCCTGGCTGCAGAACGACCTCTGGCCACAGGCCAAGGCGAAAGGCATTTCCAAAACCACCTTCGACGCCGCCTTCGAC
>NZ_RZQA01000443.1:0-5284 GCF_004022915.1 Mesorhizobium sp. M7A.F.Ca.US.006.04.2.1 | reverse complement strand
CGCACTTATCGTCCAAACCACCTGGAAACGCCCAGGCCGCACCCGTGTCCACCGGCTTTCCCCCAACTATGGGAAACAAAACCCTAAAGTTTTTTGCCGGCGGTAACCATTCGTTTACGGGCATTGTTAATCATACGGGTCAGGACTTAAGGCCGGGTAAAAATTCCGGCCACCGATGCGGAAGCGACGTCGATGAGTCCCTGGAGTCGCTTAGTCCAGGTTGTTAATGTGTTGCATTAGGAATTTGGTTCTGAGATTCGTTATTAGATTCAAGAGGGTGTAGAAAGAGGTTAAAAAATCTGGTACCGTCATGGACGGGAAATTAGGATTTGTTAACCATTCAATGGCAGCCTCTGCACAAGGCAACCACTGCTCCGGGTCCGGACGGGTCGTGAAATGGTCCGGCAGCAGAAAAGGGGAATAAAATGCGTGTTCTGCTGATAGAAGATGACAGTGCAACCGCACAAAGCATCGAACTGATGCTGAAATCGGAAAGTTTCAACGTCTACACGACCGATCTCGGTGAAGAGGGCGTCGATCTAGGCAAGCTCTACGACTACGATATCATTCTTCTCGACCTCAACCTGCCTGACATGTCAGGCTACGAGGTCTTGAGAACGCTTCGCCTTTCCAAGGTCAAAACACCTATTCTCATCCTCTCCGGCATGGCCGGCATTGAGGACAAGGTGCGCGGCCTCGGCTTCGGCGCAGACGACTACATGACCAAGCCATTCCACAAGGACGAGCTGGTTGCCCGCATTCATGCCATCGTGCGGCGTTCCAAGGGCCACGCCCAGTCGGTCATCACCACCGGCGACCTGGTGGTCAACCTCGATGCCAAGACAGTCGAAGTGGGCGGCCAGCGCGTGCACCTGACCGGCAAGGAATACCAGATGCTGGAGTTGCTCTCGCTACGCAAGGGCACCACGTTGACCAAGGAAATGTTCCTCAACCACCTCTATGGCGGCATGGACGAGCCTGAGCTGAAAATCATCGACGTCTTCATCTGCAAGCTGCGCAAAAAGCTCGACGCGGCATCGGGCGGTCAGAACTACATCGAAACGGTCTGGGGTCGCGGCTATGTGCTGCGCGAACCGGAAGACATTCGCGTCAGCGCCTGAGCGACGAATCGTTCGAATCTTTTCAATAAAAAACCCGGCTTCGGCCGGGTTTTTGCATGATGGGCTGGTAACGGTCTGCTTTTGGGCTTCCGAGCAGAAGACCGTCACGCACTTTTTCTGGAGTTGCTCAAGGATGCCGAATCAGGTGCGCTCTTCAAGGTGCGAAAGCGCTCGAGCAGCTGCGGGCGGTTGAACGGCTTCAAGAGATAGCCCTGGGCGCCGGCTCGCTTGGCCCGCATGATCGAAGCAATATCGAGCTCGACCAGGGAAATCAGGATCTGCGGCCTTATCGGGCTCTCCATGGCGCGGACGCGACGGATGAGATCGACCGCCGGTACGTCGGGCAAGGCGCCATCGACGACGATGATGTCGGGCATGTCGGCGGCGCACATCTCCAGCGCGTCAAGTCCGCTGGCGGCCTCGATGACAATCATTTCGGAGCCGCCCAGGATGCGTTTTGCAACCTTCCTGATAACGCTTGAATCGTCGACGAACATGCAGCGTTTCATTTCCGGGTCCTCTTTGCCTTCTGGCAGTCCGGTAGCGTCGGGGGCATCCAGGACGCACCATAGGCCAATCTGGTAAAGAAGCCGAAAAGGCGTTAGGTAAAATTTTTACAAAGATGGGCAGGTGCCTACTTTTATTCACGAATGCTTTGGCACCGCCTGAACGACCGGACGCATTTCAAGTCGATGAGCTGGAATTACAGCGTTAAATGAAAAAATACTTCGCTTTATCGGCTGCGCATCAGGCCGCCGAAAGCACGATTTCTTCCGGCGTCGCGTGGATCGATATCGTCATGCCGGCTTCGCGCGCCAGAAGCAGCGTGTAATAGGGCTGCACGGAATGCGCGTCGATCGGCTCCTCCGGCTTGTGGCCGGAATGCAGTTCGAGGAATTTCGGCGGCACCCGCAGCATCGGGCCAGCCGACGCAAGCGCGAATCGCGGCTCGGTCTCAAGGTTTTCCAGCGTCACGGAAAGCTTGCCGCCGCGCGGAATGGCGGCATTGGCGACGAGGATCAGGTTGAGCAGCAGCTTGACCTTGTTCTTGGGCAGCAACGCGCGGGGCCCGTTCCAGGTCAGTTCTGGCTTTTCGTTCTTGAGGAAGGCGATGGCGACCGCTTCGGCATCGCCGGTATCGATCAACATGCCGGCCGAACCGGCGGCACCGAAGGCGATGCGGGCGAACTGAAGGCGGGCCGAAGCGTTGCGGGCGCTCTGACGGATCAGCTTCATGGCGTCCTCATCGGCGCCGCCTTCATCAAGCAATTCGAGCCCGTTGTTGATCGCGCCGACCGGCGAGATGATATCGTGGCAGACCCGGCTGCACAAAAGCGCTGCCAGATCGGGTGCGGAAAGGGTGAACAGATCGGCCATCGGCGAAAAATCCCTGCAAAATCTCACAACTCATGGCCGGGCGATCGATCGTCGCCTGCCACACGAATCACGCACTCTCTCCTCAGGCTTTCTGAATACACAGCGCCCGTGCGTGCAGCAACAAATCCAAATTGTGGTTGTGGCAAATGGCGTGTTCACGCAGGCTGCCGACCCCAATTGAGCGACCCCAAACAGCCTTCGAACCGCCATGTTCATGTGGGAGCTTAATGGTTGAAAAAGGATTACGGCATAGTTTGCCCCTAACAGTTACCCTTAACGGCCGGCTAAAAGAGCCGTACGGGGTGCGAGGCGTCGGCGAAGGTGCTCCCTGACGGAGATTGGAAGCATGTTTTCCCGATACTACGACCGGAGCTTTCTCCGTGTCTTCTCAATGGCGGTCACGCTCCTGGGCGTTCTCGTCTTCTCGACTTCAGCCCTGCGGGCCCAGGAATACACCGCTCAGGAGATTGTCGATTCCGGTCACAAATTTTTTGGCGCCACATCGGGCGGACTCGCCACGGTGATAGAGAAGATTTTTGCCTCCTACGGCCTGCCCAACGGCTATCTGCTGGGCGAAGAGGGCTCCGGTGCGCTGATCGGTGGCCTGACCTATGGCGAAGGCACGCTCTACACCAAGAATGCCGGCGACCACAAAGTGTTCTGGCAAGGCCCGTCGCTCGGCTGGGATTTCGGCGGCGAGGGGTCGCGGGTGATGATGCTGGTCTACAATCTCGATGATGTGGGCAGCCTCTACAACCGCTATGGCGGCGTTGCCGGTTCAGCCTATGTGGTGGCGGGCGTCGGCTTCAACGTGCTGAAGAACAACAATGTTCTCCTGGTGCCGATCCGCACCGGCGTCGGTGCTCGGCTCGGCGTCAATCTCGGCTATCTGAAGCTTACCGAGCGGGCCACCTGGAATCCGTTCTAGGCTGAAGTCCTTGACTGTCGTTGTCCAAATCCGGGACCGCTTTTGGGTCGACATGCATTAAACTCGTACCGTTGCGGCAAACCCTTGCCGCAACGCTGGATTTCCGCCATGTCAACGTGGCACAGTCAAAGCGGTCTATGCGCTTTTGATGCTTGCCGGCCACAACGGGTAGTCACTTGGTCCAGTCGGTCCTGTTCTTCGTCCTCGGCTTTCTCTGCGCTGGCTTTCTGGCGCTCATGGTGGCTCCGGCCATATGGCGTCGTGCGGTCGCGCTTACACGCAAACGCATCGAATCCTCGATCCCTCTGACGCAGACCGAGATCCAGGCGGACAAGGATCGCATCCGCGCCGAATACGCCATGACGACGCGCCGCCTGGAAATCAGCGTCAAGGCGTTGCGTGAGAAGGCGGCCGAACAACTGGTCGAGATCAATCGCGGTCGCGAGGCCATGAAGGGCCTGGCGGTCGAGCGGACGGACAAGAACCAGGCGCTGACCGAGCTGGGCGCGAAGAACGAAGCGCTGCGTCAGCGAGAGGGCGAGTTGCAGCAGCTTTCGGAGCGTCTGAAGGAAACCGAACGCAAGCTGGAAAAGCGCGCACTTGAGCTGGAAAAGCTGGAGCGCATGTATGACGACGCCAGTTTTTCCTCGAGCAGCCGGCAGATCGAGCTCGTGGCGCGAGAATCCGAAATGCAGAAACTCGCCAGCGACATTGCGATGCTGCGCGGCCAGCGCAAGGAAGCCGACAGGCGCGGCCAGGAAATCGCGGCCGAAAGCAAGGCCGCGCGGGACGCCCTGAAAGCCGAGAAGAAAAAGACCGCCGAGCTCGACAAGAAGGTCGAACGGCTGCTGGCCACACTTGCCGATCGAGAAGACAAACTCGATCGCCGCGAAAAGGAACTGGCACGCATGCGCGAAAGATCGAAATCCGAGGACAGCGCGCCAGCCTTGCGGCTGGTCGGCAAGGGCGGCGATGTCGCGAGGAGCGATGATTTCGACAAGGCAATCGCCAAGCTCGACAGCGACCGTGAGCAGCTCGAGGCGAGGCTGACGGCGCTGGCGCGCGAGAACAAACGGCTGAAGGCGGATCTCACCGCACTGGCCGCCTCCAAGGCCACTGACAGCAGCTCCGCCTTGCGCGAGCAGATGAACGAGCTGGCGGCGGAGGTCGTCCATCTGACGGCCAAGCTCGAGGGGCCTGGTTCGCCGATCGCCATGGCATTGGCGGTACCGTCGGACGCACGCTCCGGCAACGGTGACCGCAGTCTTGCCGACCGCGTGCGCGCGCTGCAGAAGGCTGACGCGACAAGCTGAGATCAGGTCTCCTTAGAGCATTTCACCGTTTCACGGAAACGGCGAAATGCCCTAATTCTTCGCTTTGACGCAATTCTGGACGGAAAACCGCTTCACACTTTTCCTAGAATTGCTCTAGCCGAAAAATGATGCAGCGCGATGGCTGAAGCCGCGGCGACATTCAGGCTGTCGAAGCCTTCCGCCATGGTGATCCGCACGTCGTGCAGGCTTGCGAGCAGGTCGTCCGGCAAGCCTTCGCCCTCGGTGCCGAGATAGAGCGCCAGGCGCTCGCTGCGCTGCGCATCGCGGATGTCGGTCTTCCCGCGTGGCGAGAGCGCGAATTGTTCGAAGCCACGTCGGGCGAGCATCGTTGTGAAGCCGGCGGTGTCGGTGAACGATGCGAACGGGATCTTGAGCGCGGCGCCGACCGAAACGCGGATCGCCTTGCGATAGAGCGGGTCGCAGCACGTCGCATCCAGCAAAACCGCGTCAGCGCCAAAGGCGGCGGCGTTGCGGAAGATCGAGCCCACATTGTCATGGTTGGCGATGCCGACGAGCACCACGAC
>NZ_RZQA01000442.1:0-5306 GCF_004022915.1 Mesorhizobium sp. M7A.F.Ca.US.006.04.2.1 | reverse complement strand
GGCCAAGGTGGTGCGCCCCGCCCTCCAGGACGCGGCATCGGTCGCCGGCCTGCTGGTGACCACGGAGGCCATGGTGGCCGAGAAGCCGAAGAAGGAAGCCGCCGCCCCGGCAATGCCCGCCGGCGCCGGCATGGACTTCTGAAGTCGCGGCCCAATCCGCCCGCTCCCCTGGCGGGGAGCGGGCGTCAGTCGAAGAGAGAGTGGAGGTAAAGATGGATGCAATGGCTGGCCTCGGATCCGTACCGGCTCCTACGCATCAAGCGAAGGAATTCCTGGCCTATGAAACAGAATGCAGGAACGTGCTGAAGCCGCTGCTGGCAGGGCTGCTCGACATGGCTGAAGCCGCCGGCTGGAACCGGCGAACCGCGGCGTCGGCACTGATGTTCCTCGCAGCGCAGCAAGTGTCGGCAACATCCGAGGTATCCGCCGGCAGCGGCTGAACGGAAATCGGCCAGTCCCTTCACCTATCCGCGGCGGGCCGTGCTTCCCGGTGTTCGGCCCGCCGCAGGCCCTGAACAATCGAGAGGAGGCACAAGCCATGAATCGCGGGCAATTCGAGGAACCGGTCACACTTCTGGTCGGAATGGGCTTTCCGAGGAAGATCGACAGCGTGATGGAAGCCTATGCACTGCTGCAGGACTGGCCGAGCGCCGGCCGCAACGGCGCCCATGCCATCGCACTCAACGCTTGCAAGGCGGGCATCGTCGGCGAAATCGATCCGGAGACGGTGCGGGCCACGCTGGTCAGCTTCGCGCGCCGCCACGACATACTGGTGCCTGACATGGTTACGCCGCTCGCGACGGCGGCGGGTGGTGCGCTGCGCACCAGCTGAACTACGATGACGGCGCTGCATCAGCGCCTGAACACGCTGTTCTTGCGATAGGCCAGGCGCCCACCGGACACGTTGGAATTCCGTTTCGGGCGGTAGTGTTCTCGTTGGTCAGTCGAGCGAACGCGTCAGCAAGACTGACCTGTTCTGCCCGAATAGCGCCTCTGAGCGCGCCCTTCCGGTTAAAAAAGTATCATCCATTGTCTTGAATCGTGGTGGCGCCTGTTGTCATGAGCCGGTACCGTGGCTCTTGAAATGCAGAGCCGAAACCAATTCGGCCGGTTTAGGGAATTGGGCCGAACGCGGCAAATATCCGTGCCGGCCGGGAGGAAACGGACATGGAACCGGACCTGGAAGTTGTCCAGATACGACGCGGGGAGTCCTTCAAGGCGTGGTCGCATGGCTACCCCTTCCATACGGTGCGCTGGCACTTCCATCCAGAATATGAACTGCATCAGGTAATCTTCACCAACGGCCGCTATTTCGTCGGCGACTTCATCGGCGAGTTCGAGCCGGGCAATCTGGTGCTGACGGGGCCGAACCTGCCGCACAATTGGGTCAGCGACATCCCCAAGGACAGCTCGATCCCGCTGCGCGGCCGCATCATTCAGTTTTCCGAAAGTTTCATCGGCGATGCCATGCATGTGCTGCCGGAGCTGGCGGGGCTTGCGGCTCTGCTCGAGGCGTCGCGGCGCGGCGTGCTGTTTTCCAACCGCACCAGCAAGGCGCTGGCGCCATTGATGGAAGAGATGATGCAGGCGCAGGGCGTGCGCCGCATCGAGCTGTTCATGATGATCGCCGGCCTGCTAAGCCGCGCCCAGGAATTCCAGCTGCTGGCCAGCGCCAGCTATCGGCCCGATCCGTCGGGCTACATGACCGCCGGCATGAACAAGGCGCTCGCCTATATCAGGGAGAACCTGACGCAGCTGTTCGACGAGGCGGATCTCGCCGCCATCGCCGGCCAGTCGACCGGGGCCTTCTCGCGCTCGTTTCGCCGCCACACCGGCATGTCGCTGGTGCAGTACGTCAAGCGGCTGCGCATCAATCTCGCCTGCCAGATCCTGATGAGCGACGAGCAGGCCTCGATCACCGACATCTGCTACGAGGTCGGCTTCAACAACCTGTCCAATTTCAACCGGCAGTTCCTGGCGGAGAAGGGCATGCCGCCCTCGCGCTTCAGGCGCCTGCTGGCCGACAACATCAACGCGGGAAAAGCCGCTTAACGGAGGAGCCAGGGAGGAACCAAGGGAGGATTTTTCTTTTGCATGACGGACGTGAGCCGCGTTGAGCGGTTCGCGATGGGGAACGCTTGTCTCGAATTCCTCCGTCGGCGGAGGACGTCGGCGCGGCTCGAAAGTCCAGCGCCGGACCCTGGTTCCCCTGCAGTTGGGGCGAGGGTGGATGGGTGTCTTCAGACCACCAAAGCAGTCAACGACCTTCTTACAACATATCCAGAAACGGAGAAGACCGAATGACCAAACTTTCAATTTCATTGAAGTCCACTGGCAAGTCCGCCGGCATGGCAGCGCTTGCGCTGTCGCTGCTGGCAGGCACCGCCGCTATCGCCAAGGCAGCCGAAGTCACCGACGCCACCGTCGCCTTCCTGATGCCTGATCAGGCCTCGACCCGTTACGAACAGCATGATTATCCCGGCTTCGCCGCCGAGATGAAGAAGCTATGCCCGGGCTGCAAGGTGCTCTACCAGAACGCCGATGCCGACGCCTCGCGCCAGCAGCAGCAGTTCAACTCGGTGATCTCGCAGGGCGCCAAGGCGATTGTGCTCGACCCCGTCGACTCGACCGCCGCCGCCTCGCTGGTCAAGCTGGCGCAGAGCCAGGGCATCAAGGTCATAGCCTATGACCGGCCAATCCCGACAGCGCCGGCCGACTTCTATGTCTCGTTCAACAATGAAGGCATCGGCAAGGCCATCGCCGATTCGCTGGTCGAGCACCTGAAGGCGCTGAAGGTCGATCCGGCCACCGGCGGCGTTTTACAGATCAACGGTTCGCCGACCGACGCGGCGGCCGGCCTGATCAAGAAGGGCATCCATGCCGGCCTCGACAACAGCGGCTACAAGATCCTGGCCGAATACGACACGCCGGAATGGGCGCCGCCGAAGGCGCAGCAATGGGCCGGCGGCCAGATCACCCGCTTCGGCCCGAAAATCCTCGGCGTGGTTGCCGCCAATGACGGCACCGGTGGCGGCGCCATCGCGGCCTTCAAGGCGGCCGGCGTCGATCCGGTGCCGCCGGTGACCGGCAATGACGCGACCATCGCAGCCTTGCAGCTGATCATCGCCGGCGACCAGTACAACACCATCTCCAAGCCGAGCGAGATCGTGGCGGCGGCCGCCGCCAACATCGCCATCAAGCTACTTTCTGGCGAGACGCCTAAGGCCGAGATGACGCTGTACGATACGCCCTCGCAGCTGTTCACGCCGGCTGTTGTGACGCAGGAAAACCTGAAGGCCGAGATCATCGACAAGAAGATCAACACCGCGGCCGAGCTCTGCGTCGATCGTTACGCGGAAGGCTGCAAGAAGCTGGGCATCGGGAACTGACCGCGACCCTTGCCCGCTCCGCTGCCTGGCCACCCGCGCGGTGGCCAGGCAGCGCTCATGCGAAATTTTTGAACCGGTTTTGAAAGGCTTCCTGGCATGACCGATACCTCGGACGAACCGGTTCCGGCAGGCGAGCTGGTGCTCAGCCTGCGCGGCGTTTCGAAGAATTTCGGCGCCGTTTCGGCGCTCACCGACATCGATCTCGATGTTCATGCAGGCGAAGTGGTGGCGCTGGTCGGCGACAATGGCGCCGGCAAGTCGACCCTGGTCAAGATCCTGGCCGGCGTGCATCAGCCGAGCTCAGGCACGATCAGTTTTCGCGGCAAGCCGGTGACGCTTGCCGATCCGAGTGCCGCGCTGACGCTCGGTATCGCCACCGTGTTCCAGGACCTGGCGCTGTGCGAGAACCTCGACATCGTCGCCAACATCTTCCTTGGCCGCGAACTCAGCCCGCTGCGGCTGGACGAGGTGGCGATGGAAGTGCGCGCCTGGACGCTGCTCAACGAGCTTTCGGCGCGCATCCCGAGTGTCCGCGAAGTGGTCGCTTCACTGTCGGGCGGCCAGCGCCAGACGGTGGCGATCGCGCGCTCGCTGCTGCTCGAACCCAAGCTCATCCTGCTCGACGAGCCGACGGCAGCGCTTGGCGTGGCGCAGACGGCGGAAGTGCTCAATTTGATCGAGCGGGTGCGCGACCGCGGCCTCGGCGTCGTCATCATCAGCCACAACATGGAAGACGTGCGCGCCGTCGCCGACCGCATCGTCGTGCTGCGGCTTGGCCGCAACAACGGCATCTTCTCGCCCGATGCCTCGAACCAGGAACTGGTCAGCGCCATCACCGGCGCTTCGAACAATTCGGTGTCGCGGCGCGCCGAGCGCAGGCAGGCCAGGCAAGACCAGACCCAGGAGCCACGCCCATGAGCCGCGAAGCCGAACAGGCTGCCCCCGTGCCGCCGCAGCTCGACCGCGCCGATGTGCGCGTCAAGCACGAGGCGGGGATCGGCGGCGCCATCCGCCGGTTCTTCGACCGGGTCCGCTCGGGCGATCTCGGCTCGCTGCCAGTGATTGTCGGGCTGGTCATCATCTGGACGGTGTTCGCCAGCATCAACCCGATCTTCCTGTCGAGCAGCAATCTGGTCAATCTGCTGTTCGATTGCTCCACCGTCGGCGTCATCGCGCTCGGCATCGTCTGCGTTTTGATGGTCGGCGAGATCGACCTGTCGGTCGGTTCGATCAGCGGCTTTGCCTCGGCCATGGTCGGCACGCTGTGGGTCAACCAGGGCTGGCCGGTGGCGCTCGCGATTCTGGCCGCTGTTGCCGTCGGCGGCTTCATCGGCGCCCTCTATGCGCTGCTGTTCAACCGGCTCGGCATGCCGAGCTTCGTCTCGACGCTGGCCGGCTTGCTGGCGGTGCTTGGCCTGCAGCTCTACATCCTCGGCTCGACCGGCTCGATCAACCTGCCCTACGGCTCGAACCTGGTGAATTTCGGCCAGTTGCTGATGATGCCCAAACTCGTCTCGTTCGCTCTGGCGGCCGTGCCGGGCATCGTCATGCTGATCACCGGCCTGCGCACCGTCGCGCGCCGCCGCGCAGCGAACCTGTCGGCGCCGTCGACCGGCGGGCTCGTCACGCGCGCGGTGGTGATTACGGTCATTCTCGAGCTCATCGTCTTCTATCTCAATCAGGCGCGCGGCATTCCGTGGATGTTCGGCCTGTTCGTCGGCCTGGTCATATCGATGCACTACGCGCTGACGCGGACCAAATGGGGCCGCTCTATGTCGGCGGTCGGCGGCAACCGCGAGGCGGCGCGGCGCGCCGGCATCAATGTGCGGCTGATCTATTCCAGCGCCTTCGTGCTGTGCTCGATGCTGGCGGCTTTCGGCGGCGTGCTGTCGGCGGCCCGCCTGGCCTCGGCCAGCC
>NZ_RZQA01000441.1:0-5306 GCF_004022915.1 Mesorhizobium sp. M7A.F.Ca.US.006.04.2.1 | reverse complement strand
GCAAGCCCGACGAGACGACAAAGTCGAAATTGTCCATGTCGGCCGGAACATCGGCAAAAACCGGCGCCAGCTCGGCGGCAAGCAGATCGAGACGCATGCGATGCGCCTCGCGCATGTCGACGACGACATCGTCGCGGTCGGCGAAGGCATTTTTGACATCACGGATGGCATCGGACAGTTTCTTCGACTGGTCGATGGTCTTCTCGCCTGCTTCCTTCATCGGCGTCTGCCTCGTGGGTTTGGTTAACACTGGGTTAACACAGCCGCCAGCAAAATGCACTGGCGAGATCGACGGCGTCGGGATGCTCAGGAGGGTCGTCGTGCGCGAAAAGGTCAGCTTGCTGCGGCGGCGAATTTCTGGCGGTGCGGCCTGGCGCGGCGGCTGGTGTTGCGGCGAATGATCTCGGCAACGAGGTGGGGTGCTTCCTCGGCCAGCATATGGCCCGCCTCCAGCACGTGGTGCACGTGAAAATGCGCCGGCAGGTCATCCGCCTGGGTAAAGGGCAGCACCGCATCGCTGGTTCCCCATGCCACCATTACCGGCATGTTCAGCCGATCGAGGCGATCGTGCGGGATGACGCCTTGCCGATCGTCCACGGTCATGGCGGCCGCGATCCCGACCAGCTTTTCGAGTTGGCCGGGTCGCCTGCGCATTTCCCAAAGGATGTCCACCGTATGTTCGAGCGGCAGGGCAGAAGGTCCCGACATCACGGAGAGGCAGGAGCGGATCTCGGACCGATCCGCGGCTTCGGCATAGCGGCGCAACAGCGGCCCGTTGATTTCGGGGCCAAGGCCGCCCGGTGCCAGAAGCGTCAGCGAGGCTATCTTTTCGGGCTCGGCCAGCGCCATCAGCGCCGCCACGGCACCACCCATCGAGTGGCCCACGAGATGAACGCGCTTCAGCCGACGCTCCGAGAGGTCGGTCAGCACGGCCTTAGCCGCCACCCTGGCCGGACCGGCGGCGGGAAAGTCGAGCGACATCCCATGCCCAGGCAGATCATAGGCCAGCGTATGCGTGGAAGGCGTCAGGGCGGAAATCACCTCGCGCCATACATCGTGGCAGCCGCCGAAACCGTGCAGCAGGACGATGGCCTTCGAGCCAACACCCTCTTCGGCGGCAAAAAGTGATGCGGTCATGAAAGCTGATTTTTTGTTATTGCAGAATGCGCGACACCAATCGTGGCTGAATTGCTCCTAGTCCGACATGATGACCAGTAAAATTTTCGCGATTTGTACGGTTGTGTACAGAACTTGGGGATCAACCGGCATTCGGCGATCGAAGCGCAGTAAACCCATCGGGACACGGCGCAGCCAGTCCGCGGACGTCGATGGTGTCAGCTCGGGCTGCCGAGCCCGGCAGCGCGCAGTGCCTGAACCAGCCGGTCGGTCAGGTCGGCCGGATATTTCCGCTCGACGAAAGTCGCCCGCGGATCGGCGGCAAATTTGGGGAACTCGGTGGTCAACTGTTTCAGCAGCGTGCTCACCAGATGGTCCTGTCCGGCAGCCTTGGCGCCGATCAGCCGTGCCGCCAGATAGTGTGATTTCGTTGCCGTCGTTCTCAGTGCCATGCTGGCCGCGACTGCCTTGTTCGTGTCGCCGAGCATGAGCTCACCGACGAACAGCCCATAGTCCCACCATGTCGGGTGTCCGCTGAAGGTCTCCGCCGCATGATCGAGGATCGGCGTTCCCTCGGCGTATCGTCCGGCGAAGATCAGCCCGTAGCCGTAAGCGGCGGCCATGCCGAGATCGTAGGGGTTGAGTTCATAGGCCTTGCGCATCCAGCGGATTGATTCGTCCGTATTGCCGAGGCGCGAACTGACATAGCCGTAGGCGCGATGCGCATAAGGGCTGGTCGGACCCATCTGCACGCCGCGATGGGCAAACTCGACGGCTGTTTCAATCGTCGCGTTGGGCGGATAGGCGTAATGATCGGACACCGCCTCGAGATGCAGGGAAGCAAGTTCCGAATAGACGAGCGAGGACTTGGTTCCACCATTGGCCAGCTTCTCGAGGCAACGATAGGCCGCCTCATGGGTCCTGGCGTTCTGGTCGAGGTAATATTTGCCGTTGAGCAGGAGGCACTGCGTCAGCACGTTTGGCGTGCCGGTCTGCTCGATATAGTTGTAGATGGTGCCGGAGGCGGGGAGTGCCGAGCTCAGCATGTCGGCAATACGGTCTTCGACCGCCGCAGGTGCGCTGTCGGCAGGGGTGAGATTGCGCGATAGAAGCACCCGTCCGGACGCCATGCTTTGCAGTTCTATCGTGATATCGCCCGCGTCCGGTCCGGGCAGGATGTCGAATATGAAGCTCGCAGCGTCGTCGGCTGGATCGTTGACGGTGTCGCGGCCGATGAAGTCGATCGTATCGAAGCCACTCAGGCCGGCGCGCAGCGATGCGGCGACACGGCTGGCGTCGGAGCCGTCAGCCTTGAGTCCGATATAGACTTGCGGCAGGGCGTCAGCCCTTGCCGACGATGTGATGCTTGCGGTTGCGCCAGCGGTCTCCGGCGTTGCCGAGATGTCGCCGCCTGCCAGCAAGGCAGTGCTGCCCTGGCGAAGAATCAGTACGCCCAACATGGCGATGACCAGCGCGATCGCCATCCAGAAAAAGCGGAGATGGCGCGCCACCGAGGGGGCAGGCGAAGTCGGTACGGAAGTCAGAGACATCGCCTCCGGCGTGCCCGTGCCGGCTTCGTTTGACCGATCGGCGGATGCGGCGCCGTCCAGCCTGAGTTCGGGAACAGCCTCGGCAATATCCGGCAGGCGGATCGCATTCGATTCATAGGCAGGAACATAGCCGCCGCGCGGAATGGCGATGCGGACCGGTTCGGCAATTCCCTCATTGGCGAAATAGTGCTGCAGAAGCTCGCGCAGCCTGCCTGCCTGCACCCGCACCACGGCATCGGTGGACGGGTCGAAATCGCCGTCCTTGCCGAAAACATCCATGGCAATGGAAAAGCCCTTGAGCCTGTCGGCTTCGCCGGCCTGTTCACGTTCGACAAGATAACGTAGCAGCTTGCGCGCGCGTTCGGATCGGCCGAACGTTTGGCTGGCAAGCAGTCGCTCCAGTGTCTCGCGCACTGCGGGGGCGGCAGGCGTGGCATGCTGCAAGTGTCGATCCTCTCGAAGTCGGCACAGGTTGAGGCGCGATCATATAGGTCCCGCACCACCACACAAGTATACACCCCATTATGCGATCACGTACCCACCGGATAATTCCGCGGTGGTTAACGGCCCGAAAGGTCGGAACCGATCACCAGATTGGGACGGTTCCGATCTTTGTTCCCGTCGGGCGTCAGCCGGCTTTTTTGCCGACGATACGGTTGGCGGCGGACATCACTGCTTCCAGCGAGGCAGCGACGATGTTGGTGTTGATTCCGGCGCCGAACAGCTTGCCGCCGGGATATTCCATCTCGACATAGGAAATGGCCGACGCGTTCGAGCCGCGCTGCATCGAGTGCTCGGAATAGTCGAGCACCGACATCTCGACACCGAGATGACGTGACAGCGCATCGACGAAGCCGTCGATCGGGCCGGTGCCTGTGCCCGATATCGTCAGTTCCTTGCCGTTGTCGAGGATGACCGCCTCGACGACGCGCCGGCCCTTGATCTCGGTGCTGGGATAGGTGTGGTGATCGAGGAATTTCAGCCGCGCGCCGGGCTGGTCGACATAGGTCTCGAGAAAGCGATCGTAGATGCGCCTGGCCGGCACTTCCTTGCCCTCGGCATCGGTGATCGCCTGGATTTCCTGGCTGAACTCGATCTGCAGGTTGCGCGGCAAATTGAGGCCGTAATCGGCCTGCAGCACATAGGCGATGCCGCCCTTGCCGGACTGCGAATTGATGCGGATGATGGCTTCGTAGCTGCGTCCGACATCGGCCGGGTCGATCGGCAGATAGGGCACTTCCCACAGGCTCGTATTGGCCTTCTTCAGCGCCTTCATGCCCTTGTTGATGGCATCCTGGTGCGAACCGGAAAAGGCGGTGTAGACGAGTTCGCCGACATAGGGGTGGCGCTCGGGGATCTTCAACTGGTTCGAATATTCATAGACGTCCTTCATCCGGTTGATGTCAGAGCAGTCGATCAACGGATCGACACCTTGCGTGTACATGTTCAGCGCCAGCGTGACGATGTCGACATTGCCGGTGCGCTCGCCATTGCCGAACAGCGTGCCTTCGACACGGTCGGCGCCGGCCATCAGGCCGAGCTCGGTGGTGGCGATGCCGGTGCCGCGGTCATTGTGCGGATGCAGCGAGACCAGCAGGTTCTCCCGGTTGTCGAGGTTGCGGCACATCCACTCGATGCGATCGGCATAGATGTTGGGTGTCGACATCTCGACCGTCGAGGGCAGGTTGATGATCAGCTTGTTGTCAGCGGTCGGCCTGACGATCTCGGTGACGGCGTTGCAGATCTCCAGCGCCACTTCCAGCTCCGTGCCGGTAAAGCTTTCCGGCGAATACTCGAAACGAAAGCCTCCGCCGGCCTTGGCCGCCATGTCGGTGATCATCTTGGCGGCGTCGGTGGCGATCCGCTTGATGCCGCCGACGTCCTTCTCGAAGACGACGCGACGCTGCAATTCGCTGGTCGAATTGTAGAAATGGACGATCGGGTTGGTGGCGCCCTTCAGCGCCTCGAAGGTGCGGGTGATCAGCTCCGGCCGGCACTGCACCAGCACCTGCAGCGAGACATCGGCGGGTACGTTGCCTTCCTCGATGCACCAGCGGGCAAAGTCGAAATCGGTCTGGGAGGCCGACGGGAAGCCGATCTCGATCTCCTTGAAGCCCATGTCGAGCAGCAGGCCGAACATGCGTGCCTTGCGCTCATGGCCCATAGGATCGATCAGCGCCTGGTTTCCGTCGCGCAGGTCGACCGAGCACCAGATCGGCGCCTTGTCGATAACCTTCGAGGGCCAGGTGCGATCGGTGAGACCGACGGTCGGATAGGGCTGATATTTGCGGGCTGCGTCGGGCATGCCTTTGGCCGAATCCGTGTCGGCTACCGCGGCATCGGAGCGGATCTCTTCTCGTGCGTTCATCGTCGTTTCTCCCGGCGGCTCATGGATCCACCTTCAGGTGGATTGATGGCGAGCGGCGCCTTTACCAGAATTTCGTTCGCTTGATGTGATTGCCAAGGAGCATGCGCTTGCGCGGCGGTTCGACCGCCGGGCGCTCCTTCAGCGAACCCGGCGATCGCCGATAAGGCCGAGAAGAAGCAGGGTCGAAGCCAGCGCGCGCACGGTCTCGCCGGAAAAACCGGTCGGACGGGAAGCGTTGCTGGCGCGCGTGTTCATGGCGGTTCTCTTACAGG
>NZ_RZQA01000440.1:0-5325 GCF_004022915.1 Mesorhizobium sp. M7A.F.Ca.US.006.04.2.1 | reverse complement strand
CGCCGTCACCGGGCCGCCATAATCGGCGACCGCCAGCACTTCGTCCGGCTTGCGCGCATCGAGGTGGTAGGAGTGCACGAAATAGGCGTGCAGCCCGTTGGTCCCGGTGGGAATGCCGGCAAACAGTGGATGCTGGCGTTTGAGTTCGATCGTGTTCCAGCCGATCTGCGGGATCTTCAGCGCCGGATCGGAAGGCATGATCTCCTTGACGTCGCCCGATATCCAGCCGAAGCCCTCGGTAATTGTCTTTTCAAGGCCGCGCTGCGACATCAGTTGCATGCCGACGCAGATGCCGAGGAAAGGCCGGCCCTTGACGATGGCGACATCTTCGACGGCTTCCCGCATGCCTTCGACGGCCTGCAGGCCGGCCGCGCAATCGGCATAGGCGCCGACGCCGGGCAGGACGATGCGATCGGCCGTGCGCACCCGCTCGGCATCGGCCGTCAGGTCGATCTGCGCCACGATGCCGGCTTCGCGCGCGGCGCGCTCGAAAGCCTTGGTGGCCGAGCGCAGATTGCCCGAGCCGTAGTCGATGATCGCAACCCGCATATCAGCTTCTTCCCGGAATCATGTCAGTTTCTTCCCGGTATGTGGGTCAGCCCCAGCGCAATGCCCGGCTGCGCTGGCCGCGCGAAGGCAGCATCGGGGACCATGCGCGGCGCCGGCACAACCTCATCGGCAAGCGCTTCCGCCTCCAGCGCATAGCGTGTGTCGGCATCGTCGAGCCAACCGGCTTCGACCGCGCCCCACTCGTGCCAACCACGCCGGCGAAGTGCCGCGATGCGCAGGCCTTGCCCTTCCAGGCCGACATAGAGCGAAACCAGCAACGACAGCAGCGACCCAGCCAGACCAAGGCCGAGCTTCTGGCCCAGCATCGAAAGCAGGCCCATGACGACGAAGGTAAGTGCTGCTTCGATCCACAGCCGATGCCAGGCGAACCATAGCGGCGGCACCAGGAGGCCCAGCCAGGTGAAGCCATCGCGGACAAAGGCCGTCGCATCAGCCTTTTCGCTGCGGCCTGGCGGTTCCATCACGACGTAGGTGGCCATGGCCTTATCCCTTCAACGATCCCTTGGTGGAGGGAACCGCATCCGGCTGGCGCGGATCGCGTTCGAGAGCAGCGCGCAGCGCGCGCGCCACCGCCTTGAAGCAGGTCTCGGCGATGTGATGGTTGTTGGCGCCATAGTGGTTGGTGACATGCAACGTAATGCCGGCATTCTGCGCCAGCGCCTGGAAGAACTCGCGCACCAGTTCGGTGTCGAAGGTGCCGATCTTCGGCGACGAGAACGAAACGTTCCAGACCAGGAAGGGACGGCCGGAGACGTCGATCGCCGCGCGCGTCAGCGTCTCGTCCATGGCAAGGTCGATCGAGGCATAGCGCATGATGCCGCGCCGCTCGCCGAGCGCCTTGGTCAAGGCCTGGCCGAGCGCGATGCCGGTGTCCTCGACCGTGTGGTGATCGTCGATGTGCAGGTCGCCCTTGGCCCTGACCGTCATATCGATCAGGGAATGGCGCGACAGCTGGTCCAGCATATGATCGAAGAAGCCGACGCCCGTAGCGATATCCGACTTGCCGGAACCGTCGACATGGATCGACACGGAGATGTCGGTTTCCTTGGTCTTACGGCTCGCTTCGGCGGAACGGGGCGGCATCACTCTATCCTTGTCCAGAGGTTCACATCGTGACCGGCTCAGAGGCTTCAAGCGCTCGCAAGCTTGAAAACGAAAGCCTTCTAGCAGCATGATCCGGCGATTGCCAGTTGCCTCTGGCAGCGGTATCGGCCTTGCCAGAGAGCGATTTGCAATCACCGGCCCCATGCATACATATGGCCGATCAAAGTTACTCGTACCGCGCCAATCGCCTTATCGGGATGGCGCTGCTCGGAGCCCAAGAAATGTCCAATGAACTGACCATGCACGCCACGACCATCGTGACGGTGCGCAAGGGCAACAAGGTGGTGATCGCCGGCGACGGCCAGGTCAGCCTTGGCCAGACCATCATGAAGGGCAACGCCAAGAAGGTGCGCCGCATCGGCAAGGGCGGCAATGTGATTGCCGGTTTCGCCGGCGCCACCGCCGACGCCTTCACGCTTTTGGAGCGGCTCGAGGCCAAGCTCGAACAATATCCCGACCAGCTGACGCGCGCCTGCGTCGAGCTCGCCAAGGACTGGCGCACCGACCGCTATCTGCGCCGGCTGGAAGCGATGATGCTGGTGGCAGACAAGTCAGTCTCGCTGGCGCTGACCGGCACCGGCGACGTGCTCGAACCCGAATTCGGCGTCATGGCCATCGGTTCGGGCGGCAATTACGCGCTGGCCGCGGCCCGCGCGCTGATGGACAGCGACAAGGATGCCGAGGAGATCGCCCGCAAGGCGATGCAGATCGCATCCGACATCTGCGTCTACACCAACAACAATTTCGTCGTCGAAACGCTCGATGCCGCCTGAAGAGGTGGTGACCTATGATTTTCGGCCGGTGACGGAGAAAGACCTGCCGATGATCGCCGGCTGGCTTGCCCAGCCGCATGTTGCAGAGTGGTGGGACGATCCGGAGACGGAAATCGCCGGGATTAGCGATCATATCGACTCGATTTCCGTCGAGCCGCTGATCGTCGAGCTCGACGGCAAGCCGATCGCCTATCTGCAGAGCTACGATCCGCATCTGGAAGACGACCACCCCTACGCCGACCAGCCGTTCGGCACGCTCGGCATCGACGTGTCGATCGGCGTGCCGGAGCTGGTCGGGCGTGGCCATGGCTCGGCGATCGTGCGCCAATTCGTCGAACAGCTTTTCGAGGAAGGTGTTCCGCGCGTCATCATCGACCCGGATCCCGCCAATGTCAGGGCGATCCGCGCCTACGAAAAGGCCGGCTTTGTTGCCTTTGACACCAGAACATCGGAGTACGGGCCAGCCCTGTTGATGGCGCGCGACGCGACGCAGGAGCCCAATTGATCAGCGCCGAAACCCTCGACAAGGCAGTCGCGAAAGGTTTGATCTCGCAGACCTTGCGCGATCAGTTGGAGGCCATGGAACGCGCGGTCGCTCTCGCCCCCGAGGCCAGGCCCGCCGGTGACGAGGGTGACGAGGAAAACCTGCGGCTGGTCGGCGGCGGCAACGATCTGTTCGTCACCGTGGGAACCGTTCTGCTCAGCGCCGGCTTCTTCTTTGTCCTCACCACCTTGCTTCCAGGCCAGACATTCTGGATCGCCGGCATCCTCGCGGTTTTCGCCTGGGGGCTCGCCGAAATCGTCACGCGTCAGCACCGGATGAAGCTATCGTCGTCCGTGCTTGCCCTGATTTTCATGGCCGCCATTCTGGCCGCTCTGGCGCTGCAAGTGGAGGCCAGCTTCGGCATACGCAAGCCGGAAACCATCTGGCAGCTATTGGCGTTGCGCCAGACGGCGTCCCGGGCCGGATATCTGTTCCTGGGCGGAGGAATAATCGCGGCGGCGATCTATTTCTGGCGCTTTCGCGTCCCCATCATTGCCGGGACCATCGCCATCGCCTTCACACTGCTTGCCTTCCTGCAAACGGCGATAATCCTGTATGACAGTGTGACAACCGGCGCGATTGCGCCGCCGCGCCTCGAGGACGTTCCCGAATTGCTTCGCGCGGCCCTTTACATGCCGCTGATCTGCGGCCTGATCGTGTTCGCAACGGGTGTCGCTTTTGACATTTACGACAGGGATCGACGCAAGATCTGGTCCGATTGCGCTTTCTGGCTGCATGTCGTCTCGGCGCCGATGCTGGTGCATCCGCTCTTTATCATGGCAACCGGCCAAAACGTCGTATTCGGACATATCGCGCCGGATGCCAATGCAACCATCATGCTGACGATTCTGATCCTTGGCTTCCTCTATGTCGCGCTGGCCATAGACCGCCGTTCGCTTCTGGTTCCTACATTGGCTTACTTCGGCTCGCTGGGCATCTATTATCTGGTGAATTCCGCCTCCGATTCGACGGGCATCCCGCCTTTTGCCTTGATCCTGGTCGTTGTTGGCGCGCTGATTATTCTGTTCGGGGCCGGCTGGCAGCGTATCCGGCGGATTGTGGTCAACCCCACCTTGCCGGCGGCCGTGATCCGCCGGCTGCCGCCGCTGAAGGCGTGACAGGGCTTTGTGATGATCGAGACGGCGACGCGAAACGAGGGGGAATGAACCGATGACGACACCGGCCACGGAAAACAGCTATTCGGCCTACGAAGACAGCTGGCGGATGGGGCTTCTGCTGGTGCTTGCCCTGGTCATCTTCCAGGCCGGGGCGCTCTACGGCATGGGGCGGACGCCGATCTGCACCTGCGGCTACGTCAAGCTCTGGCATGGCGTGGTGAACAGTTCGGAGAATTCCCAGCACATTTCGGACTGGTACACGTTCTCGCACATCATCCACGGCTTCCTGTTCTATGCGCTGGCGCGGTTCCTGTTCCCGCGTTCGCCGATCGGCCTGAGGCTGGCGTTCGCCGTCTTCATCGAGGGCGGCTGGGAGCTGCTGGAAAACAGCCCGTTCATCATCGACCGCTACCGCGCCGGCACCATTTCGCTCGATTACTATGGCGACAGCATCATCAATTCGGTGTCGGACACACTGGCCATGGTGCTGGGATTTGTGATGGCGCGAAGGCTACCTATATGGGTGATCGTCAGCCTCGCCATCATCTTCGAACTCGGCACCGGCTACCTCATCCGGGACAATCTGACACTCAACGTGATCATGCTGCTGCATCCGTTCGAGGCCATCAAGCAGTGGCAAAGTGGAATTTAGTGATATGAGCACATTTTCTCCCCGCGAAATCGTTTCGGAACTCGACCGCTTCATCATCGGCCAGAAGGACGCCAAGCGCGCCGTGGCCATTGCCTTGCGCAACCGCTGGCGCCGCCAGCAGCTGGAAGGCCAGATGCGCGAAGAGGTGATGCCCAAGAACATCCTGATGATCGGGCCGACCGGCGTCGGCAAGACGGAAATCTCGCGCCGCCTGGCGCGGCTGGCCGGTGCGCCTTTCGTCAAGGTCGAGGCGACCAAGTTCACCGAAGTCGGCTATGTCGGCCGCGATGTCGAGCAGATCATCCGCGACCTCGTCGAGATCGCCATCGGCCTGGTGCGCGAGAAGATGCGTGAGGACGTCAAGGCGCGCGCCCACGTCAACGCCGAGGAACGTGTGCTGGAAGAACTGGTCGGCAAGACGGCGAGCCCGGCCACCCGCGACAGTTTCCGCAAGAAGCTGCGCGACGGCGAGCTCGACGACAAGGAAATCGAGGTCGAGGTTGCCGACACCGGCAGCGGCGGCATGCCCGGATTTGAAATCCCCGGCATGCCGGGCGCAAATAT
>NZ_RZQA01000043.1:0-15082 GCF_004022915.1 Mesorhizobium sp. M7A.F.Ca.US.006.04.2.1 | reverse complement strand
GCTTCGTGACGCTCGTGCCCGACACCGAGGTCCTGTACAAGGTGACCGACACCTATTCGCAGGCGCATGACCGGTCGATCCGTTTCGACGATCCCGCCATCGGCATCGAATGGCCGTCATTGACCGGCGGGTTCCAGCTCTCGGACAAGGACCTGAAGGCGCCGCTGCTGGCTGCCGCCGAGGTGTTCGCCTGATGGGTTATTTGAGGACAGCGGCATGAATTTTCTGGTGACGGGCGGTGCTGGCTTTATCGGTTCGGCGGTGTGCCGGCATCTATGCGCCAACCCGGCCTATCGGGTGACCAATCTCGACAAGCTGACCTATGCGGGAAACCTCGCCTCGCTGCGGCCGATCGAGAACGCACACAATTATCGCTTCGCGCAGGCCGATATCTGCGACGAAAGGGCCGTGCTCGATATCCTCCGGCGCGACGATATCGACATCGTCATGAACCTTGCCGCCGAGAGCCATGTCGACCGCTCGATCGATGGGCCGGGCACTTTTATCGAGACCAACATCGTCGGCACCTACAAGATGCTCAATGCCGCGCTGGAGTACTGGCGCGGCCTGCCCGAGGACAGGAAGAGCCATTTCCGCTTCCATCATGTCTCGACCGATGAGGTGTTCGGCGATCTTCCCTTCGATGGCGGCATGTTCGTCGAGGAAACGCCCTACGCGCCATCCTCGCCCTATTCCGCCTCGAAAGCGGCCTCGGACCATCTGGTGCGGGCTTGGCACGAAACCTATGGCCTGCCGGTCGTGCTTTCCAATTGCTCGAACAACTACGGACCCTATCACTTTCCCGAAAAGCTGATCCCGCTGGTCATCCTCAATGCGCTCGACGAAAAGCCGCTGCCGGTCTATGGCGCCGGCGCCAATGTGCGCGACTGGCTGTTCGTCGAGGATCACGCACGCGCGCTGGAACTTGTCGCGACCAGGGGACTGCCCGGCGAAAGCTACAATGTCGGCGGCAATTCCGAGCGGACGAACCTGGGCGTCGTCGAGACGATCTGCGATCTCCTCGACAGCAGGCGGCCGCGGGCAGGGGGCAAGAGCTATCGCGACCTGATTTCCTTCGTCACCGACCGCCCCGGTCATGATCGCCGCTATGCCATTGACGCCTCGAAGATAGGCCGGGACCTGGGCTGGACGCCCAATGAGAATTTCGACAGCGGCCTTGCCAAGACCGTCGACTGGTTTCTCGACAACAAATGGTGGTGGGGACCGATCCGCGAGCAGCGCTATGCCGGTGAACGGCTGGGCGAAGCACGCAAGGGGGCGGCGTGAGGCTGGTTGTCACCGGACGCGACGGGCAAGTCGCGGCAAGCCTCCTGGAGGCCGCCCAGGCGGCCGCCGGCGTTGAGGTCATCGCCATTGGCCGTCCGCAACTCGACCTTGCAAGACCCGACACGGTGATCGAAGCCATCGCGGCCGCGAAGCCGGATATCGTCGTGTCGGCTGCCGCCTACACGGCGGTGGATCAGGCCGAGGACGAGCCCGATCTGGCATTCGCGGTGAACGCCGTCGGCGCCGGCAAGGTGGCGCAAGCGGCGGCGCTGCTTGGCGTTCCCATCATCCATCTTTCGACCGACTATGTCTTCGACGGCACCGCCCCTGGCGCCTATGTCGAGACCGACGCCACTGCACCGCGCAGCGTCTATGGCGCCTCCAAGCTTGCCGGCGAACAGGCGGTTGCATCGGCCAATCCGCGCCATCTGATCCTGCGCACGGCATGGGTCTACAGCCCGTTCGGCAAGAATTTCGTGAAAACCATGCTGCGGCTGGCCGCCGACCGCGACGAGATTTCGGTTGTGGCCGATCAGTGGGGAAATCCAACATCGGCACTTGATATCGCCGACGCAATCCTGCATGCGGCGGCACGGCTGCACGAGGGCGCCGCCACATCCGGCATCTATCATCTGGCCGGAACCGGCGAGGCCAACTGGAGCGGCTTTGCCCGCCATATCCTCGACACAAGCCGCGTGTTGGGTGGTCCCTGGGCGCGGGTACGGGACATTGCTACGATGGACTACCCAACCAAGGCGCGCCGCCCCGCCAATTCCCGGCTATCGAGCGCGAAATTCGCCGACGTGTTCGGCTGGAATGCACCGGACTGGCGTCAATCGACGGAGGCAGTGGTGCGCCGGCTTCTCGACGGTGAGACGAAGCAGGCATTGACGGCATGAACAAGCACCCTGCAGCGGAAAACACGCGCGATGCCGCTCCTGTCGACGAGCCGAAGGCACGCAAGGCAAAGCCGAAAGCAGCCAGGCGCACCTGCATCATGGTGCTCGGCATGCATCGCTCTGGCACCAGCGCGCTGACGAGGGCGATTAGCCTGCTTGGCGCGGAGCTACCGAAGAATCTGCTAGGCGCCAATCCAACGAATCCAACGGGCCACTGGGAGCCCTCGAAGCTGATCGCCTTACACGACCAGATGCTTGCAGAGGCTGGCAGCAGGTGGGACGACTGGCGGCGCTTTGATCTTAGCGACTTGTCGAGGGCGCGATCTCAATTCTACAAGGCCGAAATCGCTCATCTGATCGATAAAGAATACGGTGGCGCTTCGCTATTCGTCTTGAAGGAACCGCGTATCTCGCGGTTCGTACAGCTCTACGCGGATATTTTTGAATCTATGAAAATCGACTTGCGATACGTTCTTGCAAGCCGTAATCCGCTTGCGGTCATCGCCTCGCTCAGCAAAAGGGATCGGTCAACCCCCGGCTTCGGTGCTCTGCTTTGGCTCCGCCATGAACTGGACGCTGAACACTCGACGCGCGGCGCGCCACGTGCATTTGTCTCTTATGAAGGGATGATGCAGGGCTGGCGACCAAGGCTGGACAAGATCGCGGCAGCGCTTTCGGTGGCTTGGCCACGGTCCATGGCGGCGGCTGCAGTTGACATCGATGCTCATATCTCAACGGATTATCGGCACCACGCAGCGACAGACGGTGCGCTCTTCGCCGACGAACGAATCGCCAGCTGGGTAAAAGACACCTACTCGGCACTCAAGGCTCTGGAGAGCGACGCGAATGACGCTAAAGCCATGGCTGATCTTGACCGCGTCAAAGCGGAGTTCGATGCGGTCGCGCCAATATTTGGCGAAGCATTTTTCCCTGAACTTCGAGCTCGACAGCAAATCTCGTCTGAAGCGCAATTGAGTTTGCAGCGCGCCGTCGAAGAGCAAGCGAACAGGGCTACTCAGCTGGCAGCTGAGCTTCAGCAGAAAGATACAGAAATAGCTGCGTATCGCCGTAGCCTGGCGGACGAACGCGCCGCAGCGGAGAAGACTTTAGAAGGCAGTCTCGAAGAGAGAAGGCTAGTTCATTCTCAGCTATCGACTGCGGTCGAGCACAATACGAGACTGACGGAAATGCTGGAGAAGACAAGGTTGGAGCTGAAGGAGGAAAAAAGACGGTTCCTAGCGGAAAGATCGCAGGAAATGTCGAAAATATATGCCGAGACGGACAGCACTCCAGATAGTTCTGAGGTGGCGGCGGAATCGATGCGAATGATGTGGATTGACCAATTGGTTTCCACCAAGCTGGTTCAGCGTCTTAGGCAGTCCCGTGTCCAGCGCGGTAGCTGGCTAAATGTTGCAAAAGCCATCTACAGCCGGGTGGCTTTGAAGGGGGTGAGGCAGGTAACGCTTGACGGTGTCGCTCTTCTTCGTGTTCCGGATCAGCGCATTGCAGGAAACTTGTCCAGGGAGAGGGAAGATGTGGCATCGCGCTTTTCGCTGGCCACGTTTTCTATCTCCAGCTTTGACGGTCCCACCATATCCATTTTGATGCCGGTTTACAGGCCGCCGATCCGCTTTCTGGAGCGGGCGATCTTGTCGGTGATAGCGCAGGAATACCAAAATTGGGAACTCGTTATTGTCGACGACTGCTCGCAGGATGAGGAAATAAAAAGCCTTTTAGATAGATACGCATCTGCCGACAAGAGAGTAAAGATCGATAGATTGTTGGAGAATGGTGGAATATCAAAGGCAACCAATCAAGCGCTAAGCCGGTCATCTGGAGAGTACATCGCTCTTTTGGATCACGATGACATCCTTACGAAGGACGCACTTCTGAGAATTGCAGAAGTCGTAGTAGGAAATCCTCTCGTTGACTTTATATATTCGGATGAATGTAAGGTTGACGCGAACGATCAACCGGTAGAGATATTCTGTAAGCCGGATTGGAGCCCTCATCTCCTGTTCAACTGCATGTATACCGCTCATCTAACTGCCTACCGGAAGAGCTTAGTTCAGCAAGTTGGGGGGTTCCGAAGCGAATACGATTTCTCTCAAGACTACGATCTCGCGTTGCGGGCGGCCGAGCGTTTCACCAAGGTCGTGCACATAGAGCGTGTCCTGTACGGTTGGCGGATGATTGAGGGCTCTGCGGCCGTGGGCGGGAAAGACCATGCTCGAACCTCAAATATTATGGCGCTGGAAGATGCAATCCGTCGCCGGCGATATGGGGGGGAAGCCTTGGCCTTACCCTATGCGAATAGGGTCCATCGAGGTTCGGATCTGGTTTCTGGGAATTTCGTGTCGATTGTAGTCCCGTCCGATAATATTGAGAATATTAGAGCTTCGATCAATTCAATATTGAACGGGACGGACCACCACTCGTTCGAGGTGATCGTGGTAACCAACGGAGAGATAATAAAAAGCCTTGGCTCAATTTCGGAGAAGGTTAAGTTTTCGACGTATGACAAGCCGTTTAATTTCTCTGACAAATGTAATCAGGGTGCCCACGAAGCGATGGGCAAGTACGTGGTTTTTTTCAATGATGACGTGCGGGTAATTTCGAAAGACTGGCTTACGTGCCTCCTCGAAGTTGCGACCTTGGAGAATGTCGGTATTGTTGGTCCGAAGTTGCTTTATGAAAACAATTTGATTCAGCATGCGGGAATGGTCACTGGTGTTCGAGGGTTGGTGGGAACGGCATTTCATTGTCTTCCCGATATGACATCGGATCACTACAATTTTGCGCAGTCCGTTCGCGATGTATCGCTCATTTGCGGCGCATGCTTGATGGTAAGCCGTGATGTATTTGCCGAAATTGGGGGATTTGACGCGGAGAATTTTCCGGTCTCTCACTCTGACGTCGACTTATGCTTGAAGGTACGAGAAAGAGGGTATGACTGCGTATATTCTCCCTACTCCCGCCTATATCACATTGGTCATGCGTCAATAGGTGAAGTTGAAAAGAAAAGGAAGAATTCAAAGCTATTTAAGCGCGATAAGGCTGATATAAATCTTCTGAAGAGGTGGCCGACCGCAATTTCTCGGGATCCATTTTATCCAAAGAAGATGCGAGACTTGCTTTATCACGACTCTCAGGAGGAATATCAGGTGCATCCGCCTGCTGGAATTGTGGACTCTTGGAGCCACAATTACGAAGCCGGGAAGGATATATTGATCGTTTCCCATGATATGACGGAAAGCGGTGCACCACGCGTGGTTCTCGACATGGCGAGGGCGCTTTCATCTGCTGGCAATTTTGTTGTTGTGATGGCGCCGGCAGATGGCCCGATGCGAAAATATATCAATGAACTGGGCGTTACCGTCATTGTCGACGAGCTTCTGTTTGAACGGCATGACACCGTTCTCAAATTTGGCAGAAATTTCGATACGGTAATTGTTAACACTGTACTCGGATGGCCGATAATATCTCAGCTTGCGGAACTGGTTCCAACATTCTGGTATATTCACGAAAGCGAATTTGCGAAGGATCTTTTTTCATCGAACCTCGATGCTAGGTACGCGCTTGAGAAAGCGGCTGGTGTCTGGGTTGGTAGTAAGATTGCT
Organism: Mesorhizobium sp. M7A.F.Ca.US.006.04.2.1; assembly: GCF_004022915.1. Taxonomy (NCBI): domain Bacteria; kingdom Pseudomonadati; phylum Pseudomonadota; class Alphaproteobacteria; order Hyphomicrobiales; family Phyllobacteriaceae; genus Mesorhizobium; species Mesorhizobium sp. M7A.F.Ca.US.006.04.2.1. The sequence goes on along the minus strand of NZ_RZQA01000043.1, from coordinate 9,276 downwards.
GGCGGCGCGGTGGAGCCATTCTTCCGGGGCTATTCCATTGTTCCGTATGGCACGTCAACGATTGGCCCGGTTTCAGAGCCATTTCAGTCAAGCCTAGGTGATGACAAAAACATCGTCGTCTCGGTGCTGGGCTCATACGAGCCACGCAAAGGCCAGGATCTGGCGATCCTGGCGCTGGACGAACTGGAAAAGAGCGTTCGGCGTATGTGCGAATTGCGATTGGCCGGGCGAATTCTAAATGTGGCGTATCACGGTCAGATCAAGCAAATGGCAGACATCAGAGTTGGGGTTTCCATGGAGGGAGCCCTCAGCCACGCTGACTACGAAAGAGCATTGCATGAAACGGATATACTTCTTGTCTCGTCACGCGACGACACCCTCCCCCTCGTTTCCATCGATGCCCTAAGGTCGGGCAAGATTCTGGTTTGCTCCACCGCTGTGGGAACCGCTGACTTCATCGAGGATGGTGTATCCGGCTATGTGGCGAAAGATGCCAGCCCGATTAGCCTTGCGGCCGCTTTAAGAAAAGCGATCAGTGACAGAGACAAATGGCGCGAGATCGGGGATGCCGCCAAGGCAGTTTTCGAGGCTAGTTTCTCGTCCGAAGCCTTCGCGGCAGAAATATTGCGCCATTTGGAATCGACGCGGGACGGTGATCGGAACCGTGCGGCATGAGGCGAGGTGAAATCTTGTCCCATCGGAGGTTGTGTAAGGAAATTGGCAGCCTCGAGCCGCACGGACGAGGTGGACTTCTTCGCCCTCGAAAAAGGGGACACGAATGATCGGCATTTTCGGAGCGTCCGGATTTATCGGGCGGAACCTGATTGACCATTTCAATCAGAGAGAAATCCCCTTTCGTGCGTTTGTTCGGCGGCAAGGTCTTCAACTCGCCAATATGGCGATTATTGATTTCGATGATCCTGCAACCTATCGCCACCACTTCGAAGGGTTAAGCGCTGCAGTGCTGCTCGTTAGTGCATCTGTGCCAGCCACGTTTGCTAATGACCTCGTGTCTGAGGTGGACCGAAATGTTATCCCGCATGTCAAATTTCTGCAGAGTATGCGCGGAAGTTCGATCCAGCACGTAGTTTATCTTTCGTCTGGCGGGACGATCTATGGGGTCCCCCAGCAGCCAAAAATCAGTGAAGAGCATCCAACCCTGCCTATAAGCACCTATGGATGCGGCAAGTTGATGGTCGAGAACGCCATTAGGACGTTGTCTGTAGCAGAGGGGTGGAGTTACTCGATTCTTCGTGCTTCGAACCCAATTGGAAAATACCAGTCGCCCGAAAAGGGTCAAGGTGTGGTAGCCGCCGCCGTTCGGGCCGCCTTTCTAGGTGCTCCGATTGATATATGGGGCAACGGGCAGGCATTGCGCGACTATATCGACGTGCGAGATCTTTGTGCCGCCATTGATGCCGTTCTAAAGCCGAAAGGACAGAAAAGAGCAATTTACAACGTTGGTTCTGGGAGGTCGCTTAGCGTAAATGAGGTAATAGATCTTTGTGCATATGCTTGTGGTCGCCATATTCGCCGCAATTACGTCCCTGAAAAGTCATTTCTCGTCAAGGATGTTGAATTAAACTGCGATGCAATAACGCGAGATACTGGATGGAAAGCAGATTTTGATATTTCCGGTGCAATACAAGATTTTGTGTGGGATTACAGGAAGAAGATTCAAGCCGCATCATGAATTTTACTCAACTTAGTGTTTCGCTCATTCGCCGGGAGGTGGTCGGTCGCTATCGTGGCTCTGCCTTGGGATTGCTGTGGTCGCTGCTCAACCCGCTATTCATGCTGGCTGTCTACACGTTTGTGTTCGGCGTGGTGATGAAGTCGCGCTGGACGATGCCAGACCAGCAGAGCGCAACACATTCCACCGGCGAGTTTGCGGTTGTCCTATTCTGCGGGCTGATTGTCTTTCAATTTTTCGCCGAGGTGATTTCGCTGTCGCCCAGCCTAATCGTAGGCAATGCCAATTATGTGAAGAAGATCGTGTTTCCGATCCAGATACTGCCGGTGGTTGCATCTGGTGCAGCATTGTTCCATGCGGCCGTCAGCTTGTTGGTGCTGCTGGCTTTCGCCTACATCGTCTTCGGCGGTATCCCAGCAACGGTGATCTTGGCGCCCGTGGTTTTCGCACCGCTGATTGTCCTAGTGCTCGGCATGGCTTGGATATTGGCATCGATCGGCGTCTATTTCCGTGACATGAGCCAGATAGTAACACCGCTGGTGACCGCCACTATGTTCCTCTCGCCGGTCTTCTTTCAGAGAACGTCGCTGCCAACCTGGCTACAACCTTGGCTTTCGCTCAATCCGCTCGCGATTCCCGTTGAGAGCTTCCGCGACGTGGTTCTTTTCGGTGTGCAGCCAAATTGGGCCGCCCTTGGCAATTACTCCATGGTGGCGATTGCAACTGCATTTTTCGGCTATCAATTCTTCCAGAAAACCCGAAGAGGATTTGCAGATGTCCTCTGACAGGTCAGGCAACCGCGCTTCCGACATAGCAATTCGCGTGCGCGATGTGTCCAAGCACTATGTCATGTTCGAGCGACCTGAAGACCGCTTCAAGCAAATGATAGTCCCGCGGTTGGAGCGGCTGATCGGTCGCCCGCCGCGCCGCTATTTTCGCGATTTCGCCGCGCTCTCCGGAATTTCGCTTGAAGTTGGCCGCGGCGAAACCGTCGGTATTATCGGCCGCAACGGCTCCGGCAAGTCGACCCTGCTACAGATCATTTGCGGCACACTGCAGCCGACGAGCGGCTCGGTCGAAGTCAACGGCCGTATTGCCGCGCTGTTGGAACTTGGCGCAGGATTCAATCCCGAATTCACCGGACGCGAGAACGTCTTCCTCAACGCCTCAATTCTCGGCGTGCCGCGCAGGGAGATGGAGTGGCGGTTCGACGACATCGCCCGCTTCGCCGATATCGGACCGTTCATTGATCAACCCGTGAAAACCTATTCGTCCGGTATGTATGTGCGTCTGGCATTCGCCACGGCCATCAATGTCGACCCGGACATCTTGGTGGTGGATGAAGCTCTGTCTGTGGGGGATGAGGCCTTCCAGCGAAAATGCTTCGCCCGCATTGAGGACATTAAGGATAAGGGTGGCACTATCCTGTTTGTGAGCCATGCCGCTCAGACAATTGTGCAGCTGTGTTCGAAAGCAATGCTAATCGATACCGGAGAACTGATTTCTCAAGGCAGACCCAAAGCCGTAGTCAATCAATATCAGCGGCTAGTAAATGCTTCTGGGGATACGGCAGCACAAATGCGAGCGAGCATTGTACGCTTGGCTGCCGTCCGACCGCACAGCGCGGCAGGTGTAAATGTTGAAAGGGAGAGTGCCGAAGACATAGCGAAGACCGTCTATGAAGTTGATTACTCCGCGCTTCCGTTGGCGTCATCGTCCTTGCACGGCCAAGAAGAGTTTTCGGATTATTTCGACAAGAGTTTACAGACGCAATCTGCAACGGCAACGGAAGAACACGGTGCACGTATTCACGAACTTCGCCTAACAACAATGGTTGGCAGTCAGGTGAATGTTCTTCAGTTAGGCAAGCGGTACGCGTTCAAGTTTAAAGTGAACTTTTCAGTCGATGCGGCCAATGTAGCTTTCGGCATGGCTTTGAAAACCGTTTCTGGCTTGATATTAGCTGGGGCAAACAATGTCGACAAAGATATTTTCAGGATAAAGAAAGTAAAATCTGGGGATACCGTTATGGTCTCCTTTGAGTTTAATTGTTTGATGCTCCCGGGTACTTATTTTATTGGAAGTTCAGTTTTTGGAAAAACTACATCTGGTAGCAGTCCGCTGCACAGAGTCATCGATGCTGTTGCATTTCGTGTAGCGCCGGAAGTGGACCTTCTTTCATCTGGGCATTTTGATTTAGGGACCTCTATAAAGACAGAAATTCTATAGTATTTCCTTTTTCATAGTTAAGGTGCCGTCGGGCGATCGCAGCACCCGTATATAGTCGAAAAATCTCAACGGCTCATCTCTCATTGCATCGATCGGCTTCTGTGAGTTCCAATGTGAAATGGCCGGGGACGATGTCATGCGATATGCCTCGCCCTCACTCTCGTCTTCGTACCAATCCAGATGCCTGGCATCATAGGGATAGTAAATTCGCAATCCCTTCTGCAGTCGATGGAAACGCTCTCCAGCGCGATAGAGAGCAAAGGTTGTGTCGATTGGCGCTCGTTGGTAAGCGATCTTAATTTCGTCGCGCGTGAACCAAGAAGGCTCTTTGTGCCAGAACTGATCAATGTGGCGATTCATCGCATGATTGTAAAGGGAATAGGTGGAAGGGATATCATGTATCCTTAGCATTGGCCCCACGCAGGCGATGTCTCTGAAATTATCCAACAAGAGGTCAAAAACAGACAATATATCCGGAGCCGCGCCGCTGAGATCGACGTCGCCATCCGTTACCACATACCTGCCAGGCTCGGCCCAATTGGAAAAGTACATCTCAATCGTGGTATTGATGTTGTCCAGCTCTTCAGGTGAGTTGATCGCTGTCGATCTAATGATTGTTACGCCAGATCTCTCTAAATTATCAAGTATCGACAATGTGCGATGATCGAAACTTCCGTTGTCGTGAATAACGATGTCAACATCTGTGCTGAGTCGGTTGTAGGAATCTACCACTTTAAGTAATTGATCGCCTCGGTTAAACGAGATTATGAAAATTGGTACTGGTCTAGACCGACATTTGTCAAAAGTATATATTTTCCGATCGGAAAATATATCTATATCATCTACTCTTTTAACCAGTGCTGCAGACAGGGCGTCGGTATCAATTTCCATTTCATGGATTTGGCAGAGGTCGGCAAGATCCGATCTTGACCACGTGCGATTGATGGAAACTGCATCTGCCTGAGGTCTTTTTGCTAATGAAAACCAATCACGAAATTTGAAGCCCTCACCCGCTACCTGGTTGGAGAACTCAACCCAAGCATTAGGAATCCCGAGTGATTCGGAGAAGATCAAGCCATGGAGCGAAGAACTGATCGCGTACTGGCACTGCGCAAGCGCCGAAATGAATGCTTTTGGCTCTTGGTGTACATCTAGAACTCTCACGCCATCCAATGCAGACAGGCTCTGTACGTACGGGTTTGTTTGATCCACGTAGTGAGGAATGACGGCCAGATCAAATCGATCTCCCAACTGTGGTTTGTCCACCAATATGTTAGACAGGAAACCTGGGTCTCCGAGCGGAATGTCGGATAATCTGCTCCGCAGGGCCCGTGATAATTCGGTATAGGAAAGTTTCCCACGCAAAGCCAAAACCCGAGATGGTGCTGGATTTCCTATCCCCAATCTAGGGTTCATGATTCCACTACCCCAAACGTATGAATGTTCGGTGGCGCTTGCAAGAATACTTCCGGCACCCAACAAGTGCTTGGAGCTTAAATTAGAAGTCCATTTTGTTTCTTTTCCCGATACGGCGCGGACTATTTCGGGGGAAAATTTATCCCCAACGTTGTTTATTCTAAGGAAGTAATTTAGAGGTATCATGCGTGAAGGTTATCTCTTTCTCGTGAAATTGATCGATATTTGACTATTAATTTTTTTTAATGACAAATAGAGATTCATTTTGGATCGACGATTCGAAGTGTTTGGTAAATCCAAATAGCTTCTGCAGGCGGCTAAGATGATCTGAAAATGCTTCCTTTGTCCATGCATGAACGTGGATGTCTATCCGGTGTTTTAGCCCATGTTCTGCCGCAGCTACTAACTGGTCCTCCGAAAATTTTGGCTGCGATAAAGGGTGAACGAAGCGACAGTGTTCTATGTAAGAGTCAAGAAGAGTTGGACCTCCGCCTGTTTGGAGGTCGCCCATTAGATGCTCAAACGTAGTCAGCGGGCGGTTGCGGTCAGTAGTGAATCTCATGTCTGGTACGGCGAAAACATAAACCCCGCCGGATTTGAGACGTGCCAGACCCTCCCTAATTGAGCCGAATGGATTTGCCAGGTGCTCGATAACATGGGCTGAGATGATAAAGTCGAGGCTTTCGAGCTTTGTCCCAGCAAAAGTCTCCGCATCGATAAATCCGCCTTGGGTGATGTTTGGGTCGGCAAAGTGAGTCTTCAAGGTCTCGTTGTCGCGGATATCGCCGTAGATCACAGTGGCCATAGACGGAACTGGAAACGGCCTGTTGCCTGCCCCGACCTCAATGCCGACTCCTTCAATAAAGGCATTTGAAACCACAGCTCTTGCGCCGATGACCTCATGAAGTCCGGCTTTATCTTCGGCCTGTCGACGATCGCGATGCAAAGCCGCCGCTACCCGAGCAAGCTCGTCATGCGAGCGTTTTGACCAAAACTCTATCGTCTCATCTTCATTTGTTTTGATCACGCTTTTTTGGCTCCTGCCTGCAAGTTCTCTAACCAAGTCCATTGGCCGCTGAAGGAACGGGAATTTCTGGGCAATCTCGGCTCTGCGCATCCGACTCCCTTACATCAATCTTTTTGGCGACCCAAGAAGTTCCGATGGACCCATCCGTAGGAATGGCCAAATCCACAGTAGGGTCTAGTTCGCACAAAAAACCTCTAGCTATGCCCTCCGCCCCGCAGTATGCGATACACCACGGCGGGGGCCGGGGATGGCACTTAGGGTAGATTGGTCGCGAAGTATCTTCGTGTTCGCACTCCGCTGGTGTCGATGCCCTTGAGCCTGGAGTCTAGTGCCGTCCAATGAATTCCCACCTTGAAGCTGTGTTCGGGCTCAGGCCACAGATGCGGCGCGCCTTCATCATGGTCCAGGACGTGGTCATGGTCTTGGTCGCCGTGGCACTCAGCCTTGTTCTTTCGCGGTCGAATCTTTCGTTCGAAGCGTTCTCCAACGAGGGTCTGGCGACATGGGCGGGCATCGTCGTCATCAGCCATCTGCTGTTCCGCTACAGTGGCCTCTACACCACCGTGTGGCGCTTCGCCTCGACGCCGGACTTTTTCAACATCCTGAAGAGCTGCGCGATTTTGACGTTCACTCTTTACATGGCGTCGCTGCTGCTGCGTTTTTACCGGCCGGTGGCGGGGCTCAACGAGCGTCAGTTCATCGTCTTCTTCCTCGTCTCCTTCACCATCATATCGGCACCCCGGCTGTTCTACCGCTTCCTGCGTGACGGCGCGAGCTGGGGGATTCTGAGCCGCAAGACCGACCAGCAGGCCAAGCGCGCTCTGTTTGTCGGCCGGCTCGGCGAGGCCGACCTGATCATTCGCTTCACCCGCACGGCGCAACCGGCGGACTATTCCATCGCAGGCATCATGGCCACCGAGCGCGGCGCACCGTTGGGCACGCGGATTCAAGGTGTTCCCGTAGTGGCGACAATGCCGCGCCTGATCGATGTCCTGGAAGACTATGCGACCGGCACCAAGAGCCTGGACTTGCTGATTTTCGGTAGCGGCGCCGAGCACGAAATCGAGGACTATTCGGAACTTGTGCGCATTGCCCGGCACGGCGACATAAATGTGGTGCAGTTCTCAGGCCTTTCGGAGTTGGAACAGCACGGAAAGCTGGTTCTCGACACCGTCGAGATGGAAACGATCCTGCGCCGGCCGACGGTCGCGTCCGATATCCAGCGTATCGGCGCCTTTGTCGGCGGCAAACGCGTTCTGGTGACCGGCGGCGCCGGTTCGATCGGCCAGACGCTGGTCAGGCGGTCGCTGGAACTCGGAGCCGAGGCGGTGCTGGTCGCCGACAACTCCGAGTTCGGCATTTTCCAGCTGAGCCAGTATGTTGACGAGAAGGACCACGACCGCCTCAAGGTCCGCATCGTCGATGTCGCGGACCGGCGCCAGATAACGCGTGTCGTCACGGAATTCCGGCCGGACATCATCTTTCATGCCGCGGCCCTCAAGCATGTTCCGCTGCTCGAGGAAAACTGGGATTCGGCCATCCAGACCAATATCTTCGGAACGCTCGTTTGTGCCGAGGTCGCCGCCAAGTGCGGGGTTGCGCAATTTGTCCTGATATCGAGCGACAAGGCGGTGGATCCCTCGTCAGTGCTCGGCATGACGAAGCGGGCCGCCGAACAGATCATCAGCGCCTTGCATGGCACGCCGGCAGGCGAGACAAGCGGGCGTCGCCCGGCCACCAAGTTCATTGCAGTGCGGTTCGGCAACGTCTTCGGCAGCAATGGATCGGTGGCGACCATATTCCAGGCGCAGATCGAGGCCGGAGGGCCCGTCACCATCACCGACCGGCGCATGACGCGCTATTTCATGACCGTGGCCGAAGCCGTCGATCTCGTCATCATGTCGGCGGCCGACGCCGCGTCGCGGCAGAGCGGAGACGATTATGCCGTCTATATGCTCGACATGGGCAAGCCGGTGCCGATCCTTGAAGTGGCCGAAACGATGATCCGCTTGTCCGGAAAGAGCCCATACAAGGACGTCGCGATCCGGTTCACCAGCATAAGGCAGGGTGAAGAGCTCCACGAAACGCTGCATGGCGAAGACGAGGAACTCGTCGAACTCGGCATCTCGAAGATTTTCGGCCTCAGCACGGACGTCGTGGAATGGTCGGATGTCCAGGTCGCGCTCACGGCGCTGCAGCAGTCGGCGAAAAACCAGGACAAGGCTGCCGCGCTCGCCGCATTGGCAGGTCTCGACCGCGCCAAGAAGGCCAGGGCAAGTGCACGTCAAGACCCGATTCCGAAGACCGCCGGGCAGGCGACCTAGAACAATTCCGGGAAAAGCGCACGGCGCTTACCTTTGGGAATTGCGCCAAATCAAAGAGATAGATCCAATCAGAATCAGAAAGCGATCTTGCTCGTGAGCAAAGATGTTCTGCGCATCGCGGTCCTGATGGGCACGAAAGACGGCGCCGCCTTCATCGAGGAGCAGCTGCAGTCCCTGCTCGAGCAGTCGCACCCTCTGGTCGACCTGTGGATATCCGACGATGGCTCCGCCGATGGCACGACCGCCATCATCGAGGCATGGAAATCCCGCTGGCGGCCCAAGGGTCGAATGACGCTCGTCGAGGGGCCGCGGCAAGGCTTCGCCGCCAATTTCCGCTCCATGATCGTCGATCGACGCATCGAGGCGGACTGCTATGCCTTCTGCGACCAGGACGATATCTGGGAGCCCGACAGGCTGGAGAGCGCTATCGACTGGATGCGGACCCAGGATGCGAAAATCCCGCTGATGTTTTGTTCGCGAACCGCGACCATGACGGAAACGGGAAGCCTTGTCGGCCATTCGCCTTTGTTTGCCCGGCCGCCAACCTTTCGCAACGCGCTTGTGCAAAGCATCGCCGGCGGCAACAC